>DATGLO010000724.1:0-10291 GCA_035294105.1 Allostellaceae bacterium | reverse complement strand
ACCGGTTTTACCGAAGGCGGCTACTGCACGCTTTATTCCGAAGGCGCGAAGCTCAAAGGCAAGCCCGGCGTCGACGGCCGCATCGCCAGAGCCTGCCAGAAGGTCTTCGACGACGAGTTCGGCCATATGATGTACGGCGTGCTCGGCGTCGACGGCCACGACATGCGCGCGGCCGATTGGGACGCGCTGACCGACCTGACCTGCCAAATCCTGCGGCTGCGGCTCCACATGCGCAACGCGCAGTTCAGCCACCCGGTCTCGGATCAGCGCCTGAGGGAGATTTTCGCGGGCAAGATCGAGCCGATCGCCTTCGATTATGCGCGCGCCGAGAGTTACTTGGCGGCGCATGAAGAGGCGGCCGAGTAAGTAAGGGCGCGCGCCGGCTCAGCGGAAAATCTTCGGCGCGATGTCGATGTTGCCTTTGAGCAACCCGTTGTCGCGCATCAGCGCCGCGACGTGCTCGACACCCGCGACGTCGATATCCATCGGCTGCGGCCCGACGACCATCTTCTTGAGCAGTTCCGGCTTTGTCTTGGTGAAGCTCGCCACCAAGTCGAGATATTGCGCATCGCCGAGATGGTCGTCGACCCACTTGGCGCCTTTGGCGAAGCCGCGCATATAGGCGCGGATGAGATCGGCCTTCTTCGCGGCGACCTCGCCCGAGATCACCCAGAGCGAGCTCGGATAGCCGGGCATCACCTCCGATTGCGCCCAGGCAAGCAGCTCGAAGCGCGGATCGCCGAGGCCGACAGTGAGGAACGGATCGACGGCGACCACCGCATCGACCTGCTTGCCGGCGAGGGCGTCGAGCATCGAGGGTAAGGGCATTTCGCGATAATCGACCTTCGACGCGTCGCCGCCGGTCTTTTTGATCCAGGCCTGCGCGATCAGCCATTGAATATCGAATTTGGTGGCGACGCCGATCGTCTTGCCTTCGAGGTCCTTGCCGGTTTTGAGGCCTTCGCCCTTGCGCTGCACCAGCGCGGCGGGATCGGGCGGCTTCACGGGGATGTTCGTGCCTTGCTCGATGATGCGCAGATCGATGCCGCGCTCGAGCGCCGTGAGGACGGCGACCGTATTGGAATAGAGGATGTCGAAGCTGCCGCTGATCAGGCCGGGAATGCCGACCGTGCCGCTTTGCACCGGCTGGGTCGTCACCGCGATGCCTTCCGCGGCGAACCAGCCATTGCGGTCGGCGACGACATGCGGCGCCACCACGAAGATCGGCACCATGCTGACATGGAGCAGTGGCAGATCGGCGGCGAGCGCTTGCGGTATCGTCAAAGCGGCCAGCGTGCCGCCCGCCGCGGCGAGCGCCGCGCGTCGCGTGATCTCTTGTGCCATCGACTACTCCCCGTTCAGCTAAAGCCGCAGCAATCGTTCCGCATTGCCATGCGCGATCTTTTCGCGATCGCCGTCGCTGAGGCTGATCTTGTTCCAGAAAGCCATGCCGGCGCTATTCGCTTCGTAGGGCCAGTCGATCGCCCAAAGAATGCGATCGGCGCCCATCGCGAGCAGCGTGCAGACGAAGGCCGGCTCGTACCAATTGCCGCTGGTCGCGACGTAGAGATGGTCGCGGATGTATTCGAGCGGTGTCTTCTTGAGGCCGCGCTTCCTGGCGACGAGATGCGTGTGCTCGTTGAGACGATGCATGCCGAAGGGCAGGCCCTCGCCGAGATGGCCCAGGATCATCTGCAGCTTCGGGAACGCGTCGAACACGCCGCCGAAGAGGATTCGCAGGAAATGGATGCTGGTGTCGACGGCGAAGCCCCAGCCCGGTCGGGCAAGCAGATCCTCGAAGCCCTCGAAATAGGCCTTCATCGCGCCGGGATTGGGCAAGGCGGGATGGAGGAAGATCGGCACATCGAGCCGCTCGGCCCGCGCGAAGATCGGCCAGAAGCTTTTGTCGTCGAGAAAGCGGCCGTTGATATGGCCGTGGAGCATCGCGCCGACGAAACAGTGGTCCTTGACGCAGCGCTCGAGCTCGTCGGCGGCGGCTTCGGGCTCGCCGACCGGCAGCGCGGCGAAGCCCGCGAAGCGCGTGGGATGCGTGCGGATCGCGGCGGCTTGTTTCTCGTTGATCTCTTTCGCCATCGCAATCGCTTCGCTGCCGCTAAAGCCATGCGCGACCGGCGCATTGAAGGACAGCACCTGCACGTCGATGCCGTGCGCGTCCATATGCTTCAGCCGCGTTTCGCCGAGATCGTCGATCTCCTTGGCGATGTCGTGGCCGAGCGCCTCGCTGCGCGAGCTGATGTAATAGCTGCGCGCCTCGTTGACGCCGAGCTTCTGACGATAGGAGGCGTGCGAGAAGTGCTCTTCGATCGCGATGATGCGCATGGCTTCTCGCTAGCTATTCCAGTAGGCGAAGCCGAGGCCGGTGACCGCATGTCGCGACGGAATGTAATCAACGACCGTCGCTTTGGCCCCCGCATAGGCGCCCGCCACGGCGACCCAGTTGCGGATCTCGCCGGTACCGGCGCCGAAGCTCGCGATGTCCGGCGTGAAGAGGCGCTGCAGCGCTGCGTCATCGCCTTGCGCGAGTCGATCGAGCACCCAGCGGTCGAGTTTCTCGTCGACCTCGCCGGCGCGCGGCCCGCGCGGATCGTGCGACAGCCCGCCGGAGCCATAGATCGCCACCCGCTCGACACGGTTGGCGAAAACCTCGCGCAGCGCCTGGCCGAAGGCATGGCAGCGCGCCGCGCTCGGCAGCGGCGGGTGATAGGCGTTGGTGAAAATCGGGACGATTGGAATGCCGCTTTCGACGAAGCGCAGCACGCGGCTGACGCGCGTGAAAGCATGGCCGATGCCCAGCTCGGGCCGCGCCTGCGGAACCAGCTTTTCGGCATAAGCCATATCGAAGCCGCGTTCGACAAGGCCGGCGAGGGCGATCTTGGCGATGGCGGAATGGCACGGCAGCTTGATCCAGTTGTCCTGCGGCTTTTCGCCGATCCAGCTGATGCTGTAGGTGCCCTCGGCTTCATCTCCGACGAACATCGCGAAGCTCGGTATGAGGGCGCTCGAGAACAGCTCGTTCTGATCGTCGCCGATGATGAAGATCGCGTCCGGTTTAACCGCCTCGATCTGCGCCCGCAGCGCGGCGAAGCCGGCCTTCACGCGCCGTGCGTGTTGCTCCAGCACCGCGGGCGTTTCAGCAGCGAATTCCGGCGGCGGCGGCACGTCTTTGGCAAGGCCTTTGTAAACCGTCGGCCAATGCTCGGCGTCGACGAACATCGACGGCGCATGCGACGAAGCGAGGCCGAGAACAACGGGCATCAGGCGTTCTCGGCCGGTTACGCGTTCTGCAGGGCGCGGTAGTGATTGCCCTTCGAGACCGGCGCGAGGCCGCCCGCGATGCGAGTCCAACGATCGGCGCCGTCATCGCTGGCATAAATCGCGCCGTCGGTGTCGCCGGCAAAGAGCGTGAAGCCGCCGGGATAGGCGGCGAGGCTCATTGCCTCGATGTTGGGACGGCGATCCGCCGGCAAACCCTTGCTGCTGTCGCTCCAGGTGACGCCGCGGTCGCGCGAGCGGGCGATGGTCGCCCTTGCGCTTCTCGACGCGCGCCAGGTGCCGGGATTCTCGCCGGCGCCGGCCATGAACATCGTGTTGCCGTCGCGCGGCGAGACGATGAGATGGTCGGGATAGCCGATGGCGAAGCTGTTATCGACAATCAGCGTCCAGGTCGCGCCGGCATCGTAGCTGCGATAAAGCCCCATACCGGTCGTCATATAAAGCTCGGCCGAATTTTCCGGATGCACGACGACGAGATGGATGTCGCGATAGGTCCAATCGGTCGGTTTCGAGTAATCGTCGAGCACGCGCCAATGCGCGCCGCCATCGGTCGTCTTCAAAAGATCGCCTTGCTCGACCCCGGCATAGATCACGTTCGGATCGCGCGGATCGATCGTCATCGTCTTCACATGCGCTTGATGCGGCGGCGAGGGGAAAGACCACTTGTCGCGCCCCTCGGTCTCTTTAACGCCCGGCTGCTCGACCCAGCTCTCCCCGTAATCGTCGCTGCGGAACATCGACGCCGGCTCGGTGCCGGCATAGAGCGCGACCTTGTCGCCATGATGCGCATATCCGACACAAAATACCTGATCGATGGTGATGCCGCGCGAGCGCTTTTCCCAGGTTTCGCCGTTATCGCCGCTGAAATAAAGGCCGCCCGAATGCATGCCCGCGAAAATGCCGCCATGCTTGGGCTCGATCATGATCGAGCTGCAATGCTGGCCGTCGAGCTTGCGAGCGAGATTGCTCCAGGCCGCGCCCGGTTGTGCGCGCTCCAGCACATTGATGCCGCGCAAGGTCGCGACCAGCAGCCGGTTGGGCGCGGCATCGCCGCGGTTGAGGTTCTGACCGTTCGGCGAGAGGCAGGCGATCATGGGCACCTCGCTATTTGCTTAGCGGCGTACCGCCGAAATTGCTCGCGGCAACCACGGCTTTTTTCTGGCCGTCCCAGCGAACCATCACGACATTGTTGCCGCCGACGCCGCGCTGCGGATTGGTGACGTAATCATAAGGCCCGTTGGCGCCGACCCAACCCTGTAATTGCAGCAAGTAATCGCGCAGCTTCGGCGCCGAGGCGTCGGGGCCGAGCTTTTGCAAAGCCGACACCAGCACCAGCGCAGGGTCCCAGGCGCTGATCGTGATCATGTCGGGCTGAGCGCCGGCCGCTTCGAGCGCCTTAGCCATCTCCGCGACGGCCTTCGCCGTCGCGGGGTCGGTTGGCGCTCCCTTCGCGTAATAAGGAACCGCAGGATAGATCAACTCCGTCGGCAGCACCGCTCCATATTGCTTGAAAAAGGCGTCCGTGAGATTGCCCGGGGAGGTCATCGTCGGGATATCGAGGCCGATATCCTTTTCGCCGCGCATGAGGTTGCCGGCCGCGCCACCGGTCGCCCAGGCGATCAGGGCATTGGGGTTGGCGCCTTTAATCACCGCCATCTGCGCGGCGACGCTGGCGTCGCCCGGCGCGAAATGCTGCGCCGACACCAGCTGCATCGATTTGTTCTCGGGCAAGGCCATTGCGCCCTGCAGCGCTTTTTCCGAGGTCTGACCGCCGGCATCGGTCGCGAAAATGGTGGCGAGACGGTTGAGGCCGCGCTCGCGGAAATAGCGCACCGTCACCGCCATCAGGTCGTCGTAGGACATTTCCGTGAAGAACTCGTAGCTGCCGGGCACCGCAATCCCGCCGTTGGCGAGACAGTAGAGCAGCGGGCCGTTTTGCTGCAGCAGCGGCGCCATGGCGCCGCAGGCGTTGGGGCTCGACGAGCCGAGAATGATCGGCACCCCTTTCGCAATGAGACCTTGCGCGAGCTGCACCGCCGTCTGCGGGCTCGATGTATCGTCGGCGACGACGAAAGAGAGCGGGCGGCCCTTGATGCCGCCATTCGCGTTGACCATAGCCTCGATCGCCTTGAGCGCTTTCATCTGCGTCTGACCGACGAAAGCGATGTTGCCGGTCAGCGACAGAATCGTATTGATCGCGTAGGGCTCGGCTGCGCGCGCCGCGAGCGGCACGAAAAGCGAAGCCAAAGCAACGGTCGAAATAAGCAGCAGCCGGCGCCCGAATGTCAATGCAAAGTCCTCCTCGTCATGCCAAGGCTTCTTTTGCGAAAACGCTAATCGTCGGACGTTTTGCTGTCAACGACATTGGCGTCCGCCTGGACAAAATCGCCATAACATTATACACTGCATAACATATGCGCGCTACGGATTTCATCGATCTCGAAGCCGGTACGTTGAGCCGCGACATCTTCTCGAGCGAGGAGCTGTTCCGGCGCGAGCTGACGCAGGTTTTCGCGCCGTCGTGGAATTTCGTCGGTCATACGAGCCAGCTCGCAAAGAACGGCGATTTTTTTCTATCGCGCTGCGCGACCGAAAGCGTCATCGTCGCGCGCGACGAGCGCGGCGAGATACACGTGCTGCTCAACAGCTGCCGTCACCGCGGCATGCCGGCCTGCCGCTACGACACGGGCAACGCGACGGGCTTCATCTGCTCCTATCACGGCTGGTCGTACGGTCTCGATGGCGCGCTGACCGGCGTGCCGCGATTGAAGGAGCGCTATCAGGGCAGGCTCGAGCGCGAGAAATGGGGTCTCGTTCCGGCGAGGGTAAAAGTCTTTCATGGATCGATCTGGGCGAGCTTCGATCCCAAAGCGCCGTCTTTCGAGGATTATCTCGGCGCCGACATGCAGTTCTATCTGCGCTCGTTGCTGCAAGGGCCGGACGGCGAGGACGACGGCTACGAGGTCATCGGCGGCATCGTCAAATGGCAGGTGCCGTGCAATTGGAAATTTGGCGCCGAGAATTTCGCCGGCGACCATTATCACGGCTACAGCCATATCTCGGTCGAACGGCTGTCGGTGGGCCTTTCCGGCAAGACCTCGCGGCATAATTTTGCCGGCGTGAAGGTGAAGCGTCAGCCGATGTATATCGCCGATCCCAAGCGCGGCCACACCATTCGCGCCAGCGTCTTCGCGGCCTTGGCCCCGTACGACGATCAGGAGGCTGCCTCGCCCGAGGTGAACGCCTATTACCGCCGCTGTCACGAAGCGAGGCAGAAGCGGCTGGGCGACAAGTCGCGCCTCATGATCCATGGCGGCGTGATCTTTCCGAACACGCATTTCAACAGCGCGGGGCGCATGACCATCGGCCTGTGGCTGCCGCTCGGCGCCGCCCGCACCGAGGTGTGGCGCTGGCTGTTCGTGCCGCGCAACGCGCCGAATGCGGTCAAGGACACGCTGCGCGAATATTATCTCCGCTATGCCGGCCCCGCCGGCATGGTCGAGCAGGACGATATGGAGAACTGGACCGCGGCGCAGCGCGGCGCCGAAGGGCTGATCGCGCGCCACTATCCCTTCAACTATCAGCTTGCGATGGGTCTCGAGCGCCGCGCCCGGCCAGATGAATGGCTCGGCAATGAGGTGACGATCACCGAAGACGTGACCGAGCACAATCAGCGCGCTTTCTACGCACATTGGGCCGCGCTTATGGCCGGCGAGCCATGACGGTGAGGGAACAGGCCGCGCTCGACGCGTTGTTGCTCGAAGCCGAGGTCGCGCGCTTCTTCAGCCTCGAGGCTGAGCTGCTCGACGAGCGGCGCTTCAAGGATTGGCTCGATTTGCTGCATGACGACATCCGCTACTGGATGCCGATCGCGCGCAACGTGCGCTTCAACGAGCCCGAGCTCGAATATACGCGCGCGAGCGCCGACGCCAATTGGTTCGACGAGGGCAAAGACACGCTCAGGAAGCGCGTGCAGCAGATCGAGGGCGGCGATCATTGGGCCGAGGAACCGCGGTCGCGCACGACGCATCTTGTCACCAACGTGCGGATCGAGAAGAGCGAGGGCCCGGACATCACCGCGAAGAGCCGCTTCGTCGTTTGCGCCTATCGGCTCGAGCACGATGTCGATTTGTTTATGGGCAAGCGTGTCGATGTGCTACGCCGGCAAGACGGCGCGTTGAAGGTATTGCGGCGCGCGATCTATCTCGATCAGAGCGTGCTATTGTCGCGCAACCTGACGACGTTTTTCTGAGCAATCCTCGCGATGGCACGCGCCGCGAAACAGGCAGCGGACGAGCTGACCGATAGTCTCGATTTTCTCATCCGCGACACGCGGCTTCGCCTTTATAAATTCATCGAGGGCCGGATCACGCGCCTCGGCATCCCCTTGCGCGTCTGGTTTCCGCTGCGCGCGCTCTATCGCAAAGAAGGGATCACGCAGCGCGAGCTCGGCCGTATGATGGGCTATGGCGATGCGCACGCCGGCGTGATCGTGCGCGTGATGCAGCGCCACAAGCTGGTCAATCGTCAGCCGAGCCGTGTCGACAAGCGCCGCATTAACCTCTACCTGACGCCGCAAGGCAAAAAGATGGCGCGGCTAAGCTTGCGCCAAATAAGCGCGATCAACGCGCGCATCGTCGCCGGCTTCAGCCCGGCGGAGGCGCAGGCTTTGCAGGCGCTGTTGCTGCGCGCGCACGACAATCTCGCAGGCGACTAGAGCGGCGTGGAGGATGGTCCGATGACGAACACAAGGCGCTCGCGTTTCGTGATGGTGAACGGCGTCAAGACGCATTACACCGAAAGCGGCACCGACGGACCGGTGATCGTCGCGATGCACGGCGGCGGGCATGGCTCCTCGGGCGAGGCAGGGCTCGGCCGGTTGCTGGAATTGCTCGGCGATCGTTATCGCCTTATCGGACTCGATTCGATCGGCGGCTTCGGCGAGACCGATACCGTGCCGCTGCGCTATGGCCTCCAAAGCCGCGTCGATCATGCCGCCGCGTTCGTCGATGCGCTCTGTCTCGAGCGCTTCACCATCATGGGCAATTCTCAGGGCGCGTGGTGCGCCGCGCGCTACGCGATCACGCACCCCGACCGTGTCGACAACGTGATCCTCTTGAGCAGCATCACCATCGGCGGCGCGATGGGCTTGAAAGCGCCGCGCGGAGAGGGCCACAAGCTGCTGAGTTCTTACGACGGCACGCGCGAGTCGATGGTGCGGCTGATGCAGGGGCTCGCGGCGCGGCCGGAGGTGATCACCGACGAGCTTGTCGATTTGCGCCAAAGGGCTGCGACGCGCCCCGGCGCGATGGAAGCCTTCGCCGCTTCCGAGAAAGCCATCGCCGCGGTACGCACCGATCCGCTGCTCTCAGCCGATTTCGACATGCGCGTCAGTCTCCCGGCGCTCGCCAAGAAAATCCCGACGATCTTCATCTGGGGCGAAAACGACATCTTTGCCGCGCCCTCGCATGGCCGCGAGCTCGAAGCGCTGCTGACCGATATCAAGTTTCATTGGGTGAAGAACGCCGGCCATCAGGTCCAGACCGATCAGCCGGAGATCGTCGCGGAGATCGTCGATAAGCACATCGCCAAGCGGGCCTGACCTGCCTTGTGCAAGGCGGCAATCGGGGCCACACTCGATCGTCGGACGATCTGTAAGTCTCGCGCGAGCGGCAGGGGAGGGATGGAATGGGTTACATGATCTCGCGCCGCGCGGCGCCGCCGGAGGCATGACGGGTATGGATCGTCCCGTCATCCCGCTCGCCAACAGCGATACCAAGCCATTCTGGGACGGCTGTCTCGAAGGCAAGCTGTTGCTGCAGCGCTGCGCCAAATGCGGCGCCTTTCGCCATCCGCCGAGCCCCGCTTGCGCGAATTGCCTGAGCGAGGAATGTGCCTGGGTGGCGGCGAGCGGCCGCGGCAAGGTCTATACCTTCACGGTCGTGCGCGAAATGCGGGCGCGCGGCTGGGACAAGATGGTTCCCTATGTGCTCGCGGTGATCGAGCTCGAAGAAGGTCCGCGCATGCTGACCAATCTGACCGAGGTCGCGCCCGAAGCGGTGAAGATCGGCATGCCGGTGGTCGCGACCTTCGCCGCGCTCGATGGCACGACCAAGTTGCCGCTCTTCAAGCCTGACGGGCCGCAGGCATGAACGGCGTATCCGGCAAATATGCGATCGTCGGCGTCGGCGAGTCCGACGTCGGTCGCCATCTCGGCCGCTCGGGGCTGGCTCTCCATCTCCAGGCGATGACGCGCGCGCTTGTCGATTCGGGTCTCGAGAAATCCGCGATCGACGGGCTCATCACCCGGCCGAGCCATTCGAGCCCGCAATTCAATTATTCCGGCGTGCTCGCCGGCCGGTTCGGCATCTCGCCGAGCTATCTCAACGACACCGCGCTCAGCGGCGCGTCCTCGGCTTTCATGGTCATGGAAGCGGTCGCGGCGCTCGAAGCCGGGCTCTGTACCGCGGTGATCTGCGTCAATGGCGATGCGCATGACGCCGGTCCCCGGCGCGGCGGCATCACCAATTGGATCGAGGATTTCGAGAAGCCTTACGGCCTGATCGGCGCGCCCGAAAGCTACGCGCTCGCCGCGCGCCGGCACATGCATGAATTCGGCACGACGAGCGAGCAGTTCGGCGCGGTCGCCGTCGCGTTCCGCAAGCACGCCGCACTCAATCCCAACGCGACCTTCCGCACGCCGATTACCTTGGCCGATCACCAAGCTTCGCGCTTCATCGCCGAGCCATTCCGTCAGCTCGATTGCTGCCCGATCACGGATGGCGCGGGCGCGGTGATCATCACCTCCGCTGAGCGCGCGCGCGATCTGGCGAAACCGCCCGTCTATATTCTAGGCCTCGGCCAGGGCTTTACGCATTCCGATCTCGCTTACACGCCGACGATGACGACGGCGGCGATGCGCACCTCCTCGCAGCGCGCTTATGCGATGGCGAAGCTCGGCCCCAAGGATATCGATGTCGCCGAGCTTTACGACTGC
>DATGLO010000723.1:0-8927 GCA_035294105.1 Allostellaceae bacterium | reverse complement strand
CGCGAACCAGTTGAGCGTCTCGTGGCCGCCGCAATCCTCGACCTGCTCCAAGGTCATCTTCTTCCAATAGTCGTAATTGCCGGTGACCATGGCGTCGTAAAGCTTCATGTCGGTCTCGATATCCGGGACCATGCGCCACGTCTTCTTGGTCAGGAAAGAATGCGACCAGGAAGACGACGCCATCAGCACGACGCGATAGGGCGACTCGCGCGCGATCTGCGCCACGGCCTTGCCGAGGGCGAAGCAGCGGCTCGGCTTCGGCGAATGCGGATCGGGCGGCGGCTTGTGGCCGAGATTGTCGGCGAAGCCGCGATAGCCGATCACCTCGCGGCCGTAGCAATTGATCGAGCACGGCACGATGCGATGCGGAAAGCCTTGTCGGTAATAGTCGAGATAGAGGCAGGCGTTGAGGAACGCATGCGCCAAGCCGGGATGCTCGTTCGGCTGGTAGGAATAAGAGATGTCGAAATCGTGATCGAGCAGCTGGTCGACGAAATATTTCGCCGCCTCGCGATGGAAATGGAGCTTGAACTCGAAATCCATCGGCTCGTTCCAGACATTCGGCTTGCCCTTCATCGAGCCCGATTCCGACGCCTGAAGCCACGGCTTCACCGTCATGTCGCCGTCGTAAGCGAGGATCGAGAACGGCGGGATGATGCCTTCCTTGTAATTCTCGTACTGGTCGTCGCCCCACATGAAGATCAAGTCGGGCTTGAAGTCGTCGATCGCCTTCCGCGCGCGCTGAAAATCGGCGAGCATCGCCGCGTGATGCGCGACGCCGGCGGCGGCGCCTTTGTCGTTGCTCCATTCCTTCCTCATGCCCTCAGGCCATTTCGACTGGTCCTTGGCCGAATCCGGAATATCCGGATCGGCGAGGCGGATGCTGAGCAAGAATGCCATATCGGTTTTCGGCCGGCTGAACAGCGGCGAGTGCGAAATTCCGATGCCCAAAACTTCGCCCATAGCGATTCCCTCCTCGGGGTAAACAGCTTTGAGGAAAGGTTAGACCTCTGGTCAGGCCATTTCCAGTGCGGGGCCGATGCCCTAAAGTCCGGAGCCAAGCGAAGCAATGAGACTCCAGAGCGAGGAAGGCGCTTTCATGAAAATCGGTGTTGCCGATCTGCCCTGGCCGTTCCTGGCCGAGCCCCGCGTCATCGCGCAGAACGGCGCGGGCACCTGGCACGATCTGCAAACGCTTTTGAACGAGACCGGTCTTAGCGGAATCGGGGTGGGCGCGGGCAACAACACGACCCTGCCTGCCGCGCTGGCGCGGCTTTCGGCCCTCGGCACGAGCGGCCGCAAGAAACTCGATCGCGCGCTCGCCAAGAAAACGCACAGCCTCGCCGTGCCGCAACTTTCCGCGCCGATCGACCCGCTGGCGAAAATTTTGCTGACCGAAGGACGCGTCGCTCTCGCCCGCTCGAACGATCAGCTCCCGGCGAAGATGGTTGTCGGCTTCTCGAAATTCGCCAGCGCCTGCACCGGACCCGGCGCGACGATCCGGCTGCCCGATCCCGGCGCACGCTACGACGTCGAAGCGGTGCTGGTCGCGGTGCTCGGCAAGCCGGCATCGCGGGTCAGCTCGAGCGAAGCGGCGCGCAGCATTATCGGCTTCACCTTGATGGCCGAGATCACGCATCGCGACATGTTCGAGCGCGAGTGGAAGACCAGCAACAATCTCTACGCCAAGAATTGCCGTGGCCTGACGCCGCTCGGGCCCTCGATCCTGATCGCCGGGCCGAGCGAGCTCGATCCCGCGACCGAGATCAACCTGACGCTCAACGGTGCGGTGAAGCAGCGTTTCGCGATTTCGGATTTCGCGCACAGCATCGCCAACGCGACCAAAGCCTGGTCGCGCACCGTGCTCGAACCCGGCGACATGGTCGCGCTCGGCGCCGCGATCGCCAAGCCGCGGCCCGGCAACGAGGTTGATTCCCCGGTCGAGATCAAAGCCGGCGACAAGATCGAGGTCGCCTGCGCGCCGATCGGTACGCTCAGCGCGACCATCGCCGGCTAGGGAGACAAGGAGATGCGCTTCGTCACTTTCGCGCCCGCGGCCGGCATCGAGCGCTTCGGGCTCGTGCTCGCGGCCGGCAATATCCTCGATATCGAAGGCGGTTTCGCCGCAAGCCTCGCGCGCGACTATCCGGTCGACCGCGCCCTCGCTTTGGCGCATGCCATGGCGCCGCCCAACGCGCAGGATTTCATCGCGACCGGCCGTATCGCGCTCGATGCCGCGCGGCAGGCACAGCGCTTCGCCGAAGAGCAAAGCGGCACAGCGAAAGGTCCACGCGGCGAGAAAATCCTTTTCGCGCCCGGCGAAGTCGCGATCCTTGCGCCGGTGCCGCGGCCGCGGAAATTCATCGCCGCCGGCAAAAATTATTTCGAGCACCAGGACGAAATGGGCCGGCCCGCGGATTCGAAGCAGCCGCTCCTGCCGATCGCCCACGTACAATTCGCCTCGACGGTGGTGCCGACCGGCGCAACCGTGGCAATCCCGCCCGAGACCAAGCATCTCGATTACGAAGTCGAGATCGCCGCGGTAATCGGCAAGCCGGCCTGGCGCGTGCCGAAGGACAAGGCGCTCGATTACGTCTTCGGCTACACGGTCTACAACGACCTCTCCGATCGCGACATGTATCGCGGCGAAGCGAGCAAGGGCGGCGGCGTCGGCTGCCTCGGCAAGAATTTCGCGGGCTTCTCGCCGCTCGGCCCCTATCTCGTCACGCCCGACGAGGTCGGCGATCCGCAGCTCTTGGCTTTGCGCAGCCGCGTCAACGGCCAGATGCGCCAGAACTCGACGGCACAACGCATGATGTACAAAATCGACGAGCAGATCGCGCATTGGTCGGAGATCGGGCTCGAGCCAGGCGACATTCTCGGCACCGGCACGCCGGGCGGCGTCGCCGCCGGCCGCAAGCCCGATCAAGAGCAGTGGTGGCTCAAATCCGGCGATGTCGTCGAGGTCGAGGTCGAGAAGCTCGGTACGCTCGTCACCTATATCGCCTGAAGCAAAGGAGAGAGTTGAGATGGATCACGCGCAACGCAAAGCGATCGAGCAGGAATGCCGCGACCTCGTTATCGCGATCACCCAGCACGGCGATCACAAAGAGACCGAGAAATGCATCGCCCTTTTCAGCGAGGACGGCACCTGGCTGCGCGGCGGCAAGCCCTATAAGGGCCATGCCGAGATCCGCTCTTCCTATAAGCCTTCGACGCAAGTCGTGCGCCATATCAACGGCGGCACAATGGTCAATGTGATCGACGACAGCCATGCCGAAAGCGTCACCTATTACGTCGCGCTGCATTACGACCCGAAGGTCGACAATCCGAAATTCCCGCTGCCTTTCGATCCGCCTTTCAGCATGGGCGAGTGGCACGACAAGTTCGTCAAGACCGCGAGCGGCTGGAAATTCTCCTCGCGCGAAACCAAGCGCCTCTTCGAGCGCCAAGGCGGGCATTGATCCGCTTCGTTAAAATAGCGGCGGCGCTGGCCGCTGTGCTGGTGCCGCTCTTCTTTGGCGGCACGGTGGCGGCCGCTGCCGAGAAAACGTCGCTTTCTTACGTCACCTGGAACGCGGACTACGGCTATATCATGGCCGCGATCGACAAAGGCTATTTCGCCGAGGAAGGGCTCGATGTCGATCTGACCTCGGCGGGCGGCGGGGTTGCGGTTCCGGCGCTGGTCTCGGGCAATCTCGATTTCACCGGCTCGGGCTCCTCGGCAATCAGCGCGATCCTCAAGGGCGCGAAGCTGAAGGTGGTGATGGTCGGCCAAGACCGGCCGGGCTGGCAGCTCTGGTCGGCGAAGCCGGAATTGAAGACGCTCGCCGATCTCAAGGACAGCCAGGTCGCGGTAATCAGCCGCGGCGATAGCGGCGAGATCGCGCTCCGCTATCTTCTGAAGCTGCACAATCTGCCGCGCGACTATTTTGCCTTTACGCCGCTCGGCAACGGCACGGCGCGGCTCGCCGCGATCTCGACCGGATCGATCCCCGCCGGCGTGATGGTCTGGGGCGAGGTCGAGAAGCTTAAGACCGATGGCGGCCTCGCCAAGGGTCATCTCATCAGCAATCTCACCGCCGAAGTGCACATGCCGTTCAACGGTCTCGCCACCAGCGACAAGCTGATCGCCGATAAGCCCGATCTCGTCATGCACATGGTTCGCGCGCTGTTGAAAGGCCAGACCTATATCCGCAGCAATCGCGGCGAGGCGATCGCGATGATCGCGAAATATTCGAAGGAAGATGAAAAGGATGCGGCCTCAGATTACGACCACATCCAGCCGGCGATCGCGAAAGATGGAACGGTGCCGGCCTCGGTCGAAAGCGACGAGATCGGCTTGCGCAGCGAAATGATGGATATCGCCGCCGGCCAGCGCATGAAGCCCGAGGACGTGTTCGATTTTGCGCCCGCGCGCCAGGCCATCGCGAGCCTCAACGCGAGCAATTGGAAGCCCAGCCCCTAACCCGTTTCACTCAGCGAGGTAGCCCGTGCCCGATTCAGTCTCCAAGAGCTCTGCCGAACACGTCGCCGCCGAGATTCGCAAGATCGGCCGCAATTGGAATCCCGATGTGCTGAAGGCGACCTATGCGCTCTTCAAGCCCTATCAAGAGCGCGCGCCGAAAGACGGCGTCGAGGCCGCCAAGGAACTGGCTTACGGTCCCGATGAGCGCAACCGGCTCGACATCTACATGCCGGCGCAGAAGCCGGCGAAGGCGCCGGTCGTCGTCTATGTTCACGGCGGCGGCTATATCGGCGGCGAGCGTAGCCCCCTGCCCGGCCTCATCTACGACAACGTCGCGATCTTCTTTGCGCGCAACGGCATGGTCGGCGTCAACATGACCTATCGCCTCGCGCCGCAGCACAAATGGCCCGCGGGCGCCGAGGATGTCGGCAAAGCCGTCGCCTGGCTGCGCGACAATGTCTCGAAATATGGCGGCGATCCCGATCGCGTCTTCATCATGGGGCAATCGGCCGGCGCGACCCATTGCGCGACTTGGACCTTCGTGCCGCAAGTCCACGGCAGCGCCGGACCGCGCATCGCCGGCGCGCTGCTGCTCTCGGGCGTCTATGCGCCGCAGCACCCGGTCTACAGCCCCGGCAAGCCGGCCGAGAATTCAATCGCCTATTACGGCGACGACGAAAGCAAATACGCGGCGATGAGCCCGCTCAATCACGTGAAGCCCGGCCATCCGCCGGTGCTGGTCGGCGTGACCGAGTTCGATCCCTACCCGCTCGCCTGGCCGAGCCACGCGCTCGCCGCCGAACTGGTCAAATGCGACAAGAAGGCGCCGTGGTTCATCTTCAGCCGCAACAACAACCACGTCTCGCCAACGATGCAGATCAACTCCGAGGTCGACGGCCTGGGTCAGGAGTTGCTGGCGTTCGTGCGCAACCCGGCTTAGCCCTCATTGTCATTGCGAGGCATGACCCGGCCAATCGCTCTTCGCGATTGGCCCCTCCGGGTTCACGCGCGAAGAGCGCGTGAACGGGTCATGAGCGACGAAGCAATCCACAGCATTACGCGAGGCTCTGGATTGCTTCGCTGCGCTCGCAATGACGTTTGAGAGTTAGCGCCGCGCTTTCTTCTTCGCCTTCTTGGCGGCTTTGCGCGCCGGGGCTTTCTTCGCCGCCTTCTTGGGCGCGGCTTTTTTCGCGGCGGCTTTCTTCGCGACCGGCTTGGCGCGCGCGGCGGTACGCGGCTTTGCTGCGAGCTGCTTGGTCGCGATCTCAGCGCCTCGCACCATCGCCTCGAATTTCGCCCAGCAGATCTTCGGGTCCTTGACGCGCGGGCCCATGCCGCAATCGGTGCCGGCCATGACATTGTCGCGGCCGACGAGATTGGCGTAGCGGACGAGGCGCTGCGCCACCAATTCCGGATTCTCGATGAAGTCGGTGCAATGACCGACGACGCCCGGAATGAGCGCCGCGCCGTCCGGCACCTTCACGTCCTCGAACACCGCCCATTCATGCTCATGCGCCGGGTTCGAGGCTTCGATCGAATATTCGCTCGCCCGGATGCTGAAGATGATGTCGACGATATCCTTCAGCGGAATGTCGTCGGCATGCGGCCCATGGAAGCTGCCCCAGCAGACATGCAGCCGGATCTTTTCGCGCGGGATGTCGCGCAGCGCGTGATTGAGCGCTGCGGCCCGCATCTGAGCGTATTTGCGATACTCGGCGACCGTCATGTCGGGATACATCAGCCAGCCGTCCGGCATGTCGGGGTCGTCGATCTGCAGCCGGAAACCGGCATCGACGATCGCCTTGTATTCGACGCGCATCGTCTCGGCGACCGCTTCGACGAACTCTTCCTCGCTGCCGTAATACTGGTTGCGCAGCCAGTGCTCGATTGTGCCCGGCGAATTCGCGGGCACATAAGCCTCGCCGTATGAGACGCCGGACAGGGCGCTCTTGAAGCGCTGCAAATCCGCTTCGAGCTCGGCTTGGCCGACATAGCGCAGCGGCGCATTGCAGATATAGGTGACCTTCGGCGGATCGAGGGTGACGAACTTCGCATGGCCGTTGGCGAAGTATTCGCGGAATTTCCGGATATCGCGCGCGCCGATCGACAGCGGCTCGGGATCGCGCGACGGATCGTAGGGATGCTCTTCGAAGCCGGCCATGCGGCTGGCGCAGTACTGGGTGAACGAGGTCTTGCTCAGCTCGCCGTCATTGATGCTGTCGATGCCGATCTCGACCTGGCGGCGGATGGTCGCTGCGAGCTCCTCGTCTAGGCGCCGCGCCAGCTCGGCCTCATCGTAGGGGGCGCCGGTGCCTTTCGCCCAGACGAGCTTGGCGAGCTCCGGCGAGCGCGGCAGCGCCCCGGCATGCGTGACGCGAATTCGATTGCCCGATGCGGCCATGATCCCCCGCTTTTTCCGACATGTTTGATGAACCCGTTTTCGCAGGCAGTGCTTGCAGCTGTCAACCGCAAGCCTGCCCATCCGATCGTGGGCAGCGGATCAAGTGCCGAGCCGCGCGAACAAGCGCCGCGCGTTGCCCTCTTCGATATTGTGGAGGTCCTCGGCACTGAGGCCGAGACCGCGCAGCGGGTCCTTGCTCGCCGCCAGCGTGCCCCAGGGATAATCGCTCCCGAACATCAGATTCTTGGGGCCGGCGAGCTGCATCATTGCGGCGAAGCTGAACGGATTGTTCATGCTCGCCGTGTCGTAATTGAGCTTCTTGAGCGCCGGGATCGCGCCGCCCGGCGCCTTGTCGGCGAAAGAGCGCGACCAGCCAGCGATGCGGCCGGCCATGCCGGCAAGCGCGCCGCCGCAATGCGAGAAAATAAATTTGATATCGGGGCAGCGCGTAAAGGTTCCGCTCTGCAACAGGCTCACGATCGCGCGCGTATTGTCGAACATGAATTCGAGGATCGCCGGCGGGATGCTCGGCTGGATGTTGAAGCAGCAATTGGCCGAGGTGGCGTGCGAATAAACCACCGCCTTGCGGCGGTTGAGCTCGTCATAGACCGGGGCGAAAGCCGGGTCGCCGGGGTAGCGGCCGTCGTAATTGGTGAGCAGGCAAATCCCGTCCGCCTTCAACGTGTCAAGCGCGTATTCGATCTCCCTGAGGCTGCCCTCGACGTCGGGCAGCGGGATGGTCGCGAAAAAGCCAAAGCGCTTCGGGTGATCGCGCACGATCTGCGCCTTGTAGTCGTTGATGCTGCGCGCGAGCTTGCGGCTCTGCTCGACATTGCCGGTCCAGGATCCGGGCGTCGAGATCGACAGCATCGCGACCTCGGCGCCGTTCTTGTCCATCTCCTCGATCGACCAGGACGGCGTCCATTTCTGGAGCTCCGCGCCGGCATAGCCGCTCGCCGCGATGCGCGCTTGCTGCATCTCGAGGAATTTCGGCTCCATGATGTGATGGTGGACGTCGACGATGCCCGGCATGATTTCCTCCCGCGATTTGCCGCGAAACCTAGCCGCCGCGCGGTTGGCGCGCAATCAAGCCGGGCGATAAGATAAAGCCATGTCTTTCGACACGGAAAATTTCCGCTTGCGGCGCTTTGTCGAGCGGCTCGCCGCGCTCGGCGAGGTCGAGACACACGACGCACCGGTCGCGCTCGGCGAGCTCGCGACGCTGGTCGAAGCCTCGCCGAAAGTGACGCATTTCCGCGCCGTCGGCCCCGAGCGTTTTGAGATGGTCGCCGGCGTCAATGCCAGCCCTGCGCGCATCGCCGCGTCGTTCGGCGTCGAGGAAAAGAAGCTGCTGCCGGAATATCTGCGCCGGCTGCAGCAGCCGCAGAAAATCGTCGAGATTCCGTCCGCCGAAGCGCCGGTGCATCAGGTCGTGCTGACCGGCGACAAGCTCGACCTTACCCGCCTGCCCTTTTATCTGCAGCATGAGTTCGACGGTGCGCCCTATATCTCGGCGGCGATGGATTTCACGGTCGATCCGGCGACCGGCAAGCCCAATGTCGGCTGCCGCCGGCTGATGCTGAAAAGCCGCACGACCCTGCGCTCCAATCTGACGCAGCCTTCCGATCTGCGGCGCATCTATCTCGCCTCTGTCGAGCGCAAGGAGAAGCTGCCGGTGAGCTTCGTCATCGGCGCCCATCCCTGCGATTTCCTCGCCGCGACATCGAAGGCCCCGCTCGACGAATTCGAGTTGATCGCGCGCATCCGCGGCGAGACCTTGCCGATGGTCAGGGGCATCACCAACAACGTGCCGGTGCCGGCCGATGCCGAGCTGGTAATCGAAGGCTATTTCGACGAGGCCGGCTATTCCGAGATCGAGGGCCCTTACGGCGAGCTCTACGGGCTTTACGGACCCATGCATCCCGACCCGATCTTCCATGCGACCGCGATCGCCATGCGCCGCGATGTGCTGCATCAGACTTTGCTGCATGGCGGACGGCATCTCAGCCGCAACGACGCCGCGCAGCTCTGCGCCGTCAACTTCGCGGTGATGGTGTG
>DATGLO010000722.1:0-6965 GCA_035294105.1 Allostellaceae bacterium | reverse complement strand
CGCACTATCGCGTGGCCGACCGCGTTTTGTCGGTATCTTGGAGCTTGGCGGACGGCAGCACGCTCAATCTCCTCGCCAATCTGTCTGCCGCTCCGCATCCGGCCGGGGCGATGCCGAGCGGCCGCGTGCTCTGGGGCGAGACGGCACCCGGCGGCGTCGCGCCCGCCTGGCATGTCTGCTGGTCAATCGACGAGGCATAGCGTGGCCGCGAGCGACGACATCCAGATTATCCGTTCCTACGCCGACGCCTGGGGGCAGCGTCGCGATGTGCCCGAGCAAACGATCGCGCGGCTCGAGGCGGCACTGCAACGCCGGCCCGCCGACGATCACCGGCCCGAATCGCGCGCCGAGCCGTGCCGCTGCTACGAACCCGATTGGCTGGCGCGCGGCGAGCGACGCTGGGGCATCGCAGCGCAGCTTTACGGCCTGCGTTCGGCGCGCAATTGGGGCATCGGCGATTTCACGGACCTCAAGAGCCTAGTGGCGCTCGCCGCCAAAGAGGGCGCGGATTTCGTCGGCGTCAATCCGCTGCATGCGCTCTACGCCGCGGAGCCGCGTCGCTTCAGCCCCTATTCGCCGTCGAGCCGCGAATTCCTCAACGTGCTCTATCTCGATCCCGAGGCGATGCAGGCTTTCGCGTTGTCGCCAGCCGCGCAACGCCGCGTCGCCGAGCCGGCTTTCCAAGAACGCGTCGCGGCGCTGCGCGCGACACCGCTGATCGACTATGCAGCGGTCGCTCGGCTCAAGGACGAGATCTTCCGTGCGATATTTACGGATTTCGTCGCGCGCTGCGCGCGCGAGCCGTCGCATCCGCTCGTTGCACGCTTTGCGCAATTCAGCAAGGAGCGCGGCGAGGCGTTGCGCCGGTTCGCGATCTATCAGGCGCTTTCGTGCCGTCCGGGTTTCGGGGACAACTGGATTCGTTGGCCCGCAGAGTTCCGCGATCCGGCGAGCGCCGCCGTGCAGGATTTCGCGCGCGCAGAGCCGCTTGCCGTCGCCTATCACGAATTCCTGCAATGGGAGGCCGACGTCCAGCTCGCTGCCTGCGCCGACGCTGCACGCGGCGCCGGAATGTCGATCGGCCTTTATCTCGACATTGCGGTCGGCGCCGGCCCGGAGAGCACCGAAGGCTGGAGCGAGCAGGCCAACATCATTCCCGGCTTTCATATCGGCGCGCCGCCCGATTTATGGAACGAAGGGGGCCAGGATTGGGGGCTCGCCGTCTTCGATCCTTACGCGCTGCGGCGCGCCTCCTATCGCGTCTATCGACGCATTCTGCATGCCTTGATGCGCTACAGCGCGGCGCTGCGCATCGATCACGTACTTGGCTTTTACCGGCTGTTCCTGGTGCCGGAGGGCGGCGCGCCGAAGGACGGCGTCTACCTCCGGCTGCCCGCCTCCGACCTCTGCAACGTGCTCGCCGAAGAAAGCAGCGCACAAAACTGTCTCATCATCGGCGAGGATCTCGGAACCGTCCCCGAGGATTTTCCGGCGCTTCTGCGCACGCACAATATTCTCTCCTGCCGGCTGCTGATCTTTGCGCGCGACGGCGAGCGCTTTTTGTCGCCCGCGGAATATCCGCGCAACGCCATGGTCTCGGTCGCCACGCACGACCTGCCGCCGCTGCTCGGCTTCATCGAGGGCAGGGATATCGAAGCGCGCCGCGAGCTCGGCGCCTATGCCGACGAAGGCCACTATCGTCAGGCGCATGAAGAGCGGACCCAGGAGCGCCGGCGGCTGCGCGAGGCGATCGAGCCCGCGGGCTTTGCGATCGGCGACGACCTATCCGGCATTGTCGCCGCCGCGCACGGCTTCCTTGCCCGCACTCCTTGCGCGCTCCTTCTCGTGCAGATGGAAGACCTTGCGATGGAGCGCGAGCAGCCGAACGTACCGGGCAGCGGCGATCGCTATCCCAATTGGCGCCGCAAATTGTCGCTCGATCTCGACGCGATCTTCGCCGCGCCGAGCACCGCCTCGATTCTCGAGGCGATCCGCCGAGAGCGGCCGGGATCGTAGCGATGGCGCGGCGCTCGCCCTTCGATCCTCCGCTCGCGACCTATCGCCTGCAACTTCATCGCGATTTTACTTTTGCGCACGCCACGGCGATCCTTCCCTATCTTGCACGCCTCGGCATCAGCCATGTCTATTGCTCGCCGTTTCTCAAAGCTCGTGCCGGCAGCAGCCACGGCTACGATATTGTCGACTACAGTCGGATCAATCCCGAGCTCGGCGACGAGGCAAGCTTCGCGCGATTTTGCGCGAGCCTCGTCGAGAACGGTCTCGGCCTGATTCTCGATTTCGTGCCCAATCACATGGGCATCGGCCACGCCGACAATGCCTGGTGGCTCGACGTGCTCGAATGGGGCGAAGCCTCGCCTTATGCGCGCTATTTCGATATCGATTGGTCTCCGCCAAGGCGCGATCTTGCGGGCAAGGTGCTGGTGCCGATTCTCGGCAAGAGCTACGGCGCGACCCTCGCAGCAGGTGAAATCGAGCTGCGCTTCGACGCCGCCATGGGGACGTTCGATTTCTATTACGCCGATCATCGGCTGCCGGTGACGCCGCCCGATTATCGCCTCATCCTCGGCGACCGCGTTGCGTCCCCAGCAGTCACGCAAGCGCTCGCGTCGTTGGGCAAGGCATGCTCGCAAGGGGCATCGCATCATCTGCGGCAGACGGCGAGCGCGGCAAAGGAGGCTCTCGCGGACGCAGCGCGCGAGCCGGCGACGGCGCAGGCGATCGCGGCCGCGGTCGCTTCCTGGCGCGGCACCACCGGCGATGCACCGAGCTGGCGCCCGCTTCACGACCTGCTGCAGCGGCAATTCTATCGCCTGGCGCAGTGGCGCACCGCGTCCGACGAGGTGAACTATCGCCGCTTCTTCGACATCCCGGAACTCGCGGGGATGCGCATGGAACGCTTCGTCGTATTTCGCGACACGCATGCGTTTCTCGGCCGCCTGCTCGCCGATGGCGTGCTGCAAGGCCTGCGTATCGATCATGTCGACGGCCTTGCCGATCCGCAGCGCTATTGCCGCCGGCTCAATGCTTTCGCGGCCGCGATCGTGCCGCGCGACCCGGCCGGCAAGCGGCTTCGGCCCTATATCCTCGTCGAGAAAATCTTGATCGGCGAGGAAACGCTGCCGCAAAGCTGGCCGGTGTCGGGCACGACGGGTTACGACTATCTCGCCCTCGCCAACGGGCTCTTCATCGATGCGGCCGGCTTCGCCAAGTTGCAGCGCCACTGGCACCGCTTCACCGCAATCGGCGATAGCGACGACGAAGTATATCGCTGCCGCCTTTTGGTGATCGATCGCAATCTCGGCAGCGAGCTGACTTATCTGGTCAGCTGGTTGGTTGAGATTTGCGAGGCCGACTGGTTCACGCGCGACTACACGCCGAAACGCTTGCGCGACGCCCTCGTCGAGATCGTTGCCGCCTTTCCCGTCTACCGCACCTATGTCACCGAGCGCGGCACGCGCGAGGTCGATCGCGCCGTAATCGCCGGCGCGATCGCGAAAGCGCATGCGCGCTGGCAAGGCGCCGACGGCGAGATTCTCGATTTCATCGCCGATCTTCTGACGCTCGACATCCGCGATCGCAATGCCCGCCAATATCGCAGCAAGCAATCGGCGATCCTCCGCTTCGTCGCGCGGTTTCAGCAATATACCGGGGCGATCGCGGCGAAGGCGGTCGAGGATACGTTCTTCTATCGCTTTGTGCCGCTGGTCTCGGCCAACGAAGTCGGCGCATCGGCTCATCGTCCGGCCACCGCGCCCGCGATGTTTCACGAGCGGGTGGCAAACCGCGCCGCGATCTGGCCGCTGACGATGCTCGCTTCGGCGACGCACGACACCAAGCGCGGCGAGGATATACGCGCGCGGCTCGATGTCCTGAGCGAGATGCCGGATGAGTGGGCGCGCCGGGTCGCGCGCTGGCATGTCCGCAACCGCGGCCTGCGGTCCGAAGCAGAGGGCCGGCTAGCGCCCAGCGCCAACGACGAATATCTCCTTTATCAGAGCATCGTCGGCACCTGGCCCATGCAGCCGGGCAGTGCGTTACGCTCATCCGAGCGGCGCGATGCTTACGTCGCGCGGCTCAAGGCTTTTGCCGTCAAGGCCGCGCGCGAAGCGAAGCTGGTCACATCGTGGATTGCGCCCGACGCGGCTTACGAGGCGGGATTGGAGCGCTTCATCGAGCGGCTGTTCGACCCGCCGCACAATCCCTTTACCGACAGCGTCGCGCGGTTCCTGCCGCCGATCTTGCGGCTGGGCGCTTTCAATTCCCTCGCGCAACTCGTGCTCAAAGCCACCGTGCCGGGCGTGCCGGATTTCTATCAAGGCTGCGAATTCTGGGATTTGAGCCTGGTCGATCCCGACAATCGGCGGCCGGTCGATTACGAGGCGCGGCGCAACGCAATCGCGGCGCTCGACTTCGCCTCGGCACTTGCCCGCTGGCGCGAGGGTTGGCTCAAGCTGTGGTTGATCGAGCGCCTGTTGGCGATGCGCAACCGGCGTCCCAACCTGTTCCTTAACGGCAGCTACAAACCGATCCTCGCCGAAGGAAGCGCCGCGGCCCATGTCGTCGCTTTCGAGCGCCGCGACGGCGACGCCGCGATTCTGGTCGTCGTCGCCTGCCAGCTCGCCAATCTCGTTCGCGGCGATCTCGGCGCGTTTTGGCCGGACGGCAGTTGCGTCGGCGATACGAGCTTGCACGCGGACGGAGCCTGGCTCGACGAGCTGACCGGCGCGCGCGTGACCAGCGAACGCCAAACCATCCCTCTTTCGGCGCTGCTATCGCGGCTCCCGGTCGCCATTCTCCGTGCCGAGTGACACGCCGAAGGGCGGCAGCGGCAACAAATCGCCCCGCGGCACCGCAACGAAGCCGAGCTCCGCCGCCGGCTGGAAGCGCGAAAAATCGAGGCCGCGAAGCACCGCCGGCCGATCGCCGAGGTTGAAGAAAGCGGTCACGCAATCGCGTCCATAACGTCGCCGCCAGCCGACACACGGCTCGGGCAGCGCGATCAACTCGAGCTCGCCGACTTTCAGCGCGGCATGACGCTTGCGCCAGGCCAGTACCTGGCGATAGCAGGCAAGCGTCGAGTGAGGATCGTGCTCTTGCCGATCGACGGCGAAAGCGCGATGCGCCTTGGGGATCGGCAGCCAATCCGCCGCGCGCGGAGCGTCCGCGCCATTGCTCGTCCACGGGATCGGCGTGCGGGCCCCGTCGCGTCCGGCATAGGCGGGCAAGAAGGCGAGGCCGAAAGGGTCGCGGATGTCGTCCTTCGCCAGCGGCGCATTCGGCAGGCCGAGTTCCTCGCCCTGAAAAAGACAGACACTGCCGGGCAAGCAGGCGAGCAAAGCGATCATCAATCGCGCAAAAGCTTGCGGCTCGTTGCCGCCCGGATTCCAGCGGGTGGCGACACGATCGACGTCGTGATTGCTGAATCCCCAGCACAGCCAGCCCGTGCGGTTGAGAACGGCGGCTTCCTCGATCGCGCCGCGAATCATCGCCGCGCCGAATGCCGATTTCATCACGCCCAAGGTGTAAGCCATGTGAAGCTTCGTGTTGCCCGTCACGTTGGCAATGCGGCCAAGGGCGCCGACCTCGCTCGACATTTCGCCGATCGTCACCGTGCCCGGAAAGCGGTCGACGAAAGCGCGAATGCGGCTCATCAGCAGATGACTGGTCGGCTGGCACATGTCGTGAATATGCCGCTGTAGCCGAAACGGGTTCCACGCGGTGCCCGCAGCGTCCGGATTCGGCGGATTATCGCGCAGGGCGTCGTCGTGCAGCATGAAATCGACCGCGTCGAAACGAAAACCGTCGACGCCGCGCGCGAGCCAGAATTCGGCATTTTCGAAATGCGCGGCGAGCACGCGTTCGTTGGTGAGATCGAGCGTCGGCTGCTGCGGCAGAAAATGATGGAGATAGTATTGCCGGCGCACCGGCTCCCAGGTCCAAGCCGGCCCACCGAAGACCGAAAGCCAGTTATTGGGCGGCCCGCCGTCCGAACGCGGCTCCGCCCAGACATACCAATCGGCCTTGTCGTTATCGCGGCTGGCGCGGCTCGCCGCGAACCAGGGATGCGCGTCGGAAGTATGGCCCCAGACCTGGTCGATCAGCACCTTGAGGCCGAGCGTCTTGGCGCGCGCGACCACCGCGTCGAAATCGGCAAGCGTGCCGTAGCGCGGATCGACGGCGCAAAAGTCCGCGACGTCGTAGCCGTTATCGGCCATCGGCGAGCGATAGAAGGGCGTGATCCAGATCGCATCGACGCCCAGCGCGGCGATGTAGTCGAGACGCGACAACAATCCGGGGAGGTCCCCGATGCCGTCGCCGTTTTTGTCGCAGAAGCTCTGAAGATAGACCTCGTAGATAACCGCGCCGCGCCACCATTCGGCATCGCCCATCAGCGAGTCTCCCAACGTCTCTCCCACATGTCGCAGTCGAATGGGCGGAAATGACGGGCACTACGCGGATACTGCTTTTCGCGCGGCCGTTCCGCTCTCTTTAAAGCGAAACGGCCGCGTGCAAAAGGTCGGGCTTACGATTTTGTCGAGTCGCGGCTAATTAATTCAGCCTATTTCGGCTCGACGTCGTTATTGTCGCCATGCGTTCCGGGCGGCGGGATTACGGGCGTTTTCGCGGTGCCGGTCGCGGGCGGCGTAATGACGCTCTTGTCGCCCGTCGCGGGCGGTGCGATGACGCCCGGCGGTTGCGGCGCCAGCGCCGACTGGTCACGGTTCTTCGATAGATTCTGCGGCTCCGACGGCTTCGCGTTCTGATCCTGCTGCACGTGACCGGACGGCGGGGTCGAGGGATCGTTCCGATCCTGCGCCCTTGCGCCCGGAAGCGAGAACAGGCCGACGCCCATCGCGAGGATGGCGACGCTCAGGAACTTGCGCATAGCCTTTCTCCTTTTCTTGCTCGAAGGCGGGCGTTTTCGCGAAACGCGCGCGAACGTC
>DATGLO010000721.1:0-4726 GCA_035294105.1 Allostellaceae bacterium | reverse complement strand
GGCGATGCGCATGCTCATCGCGCAGGAATTGAAGCGCATGGGGCGCGAAATCGACGATCACCAACCGGCCTTCGGGCCGCAACATGCGCGCAGCCTCCGCGATCCCCAGCGACGGCCGATCGGCATAATGCAAAACCTGATGGAAGATCGCTGCGTCGAAGCTCTGGTCGGCGAATGGCAGCTGATAGATGTCGCCCTGGCGGATCGTGCAGTTGCGCAGATTCGCCTTCTCGAGATTGGCGCGCGCCACGGCGAGCATCTCGCGCGACAGATCGATCCCGACCGCGCGCTCGACTCGCGGCGCGACGATCTCGAGCATGCGCCCGGTACCGGTGCCGAGGTCCAAGAGATCGCCGATGCTGCGACCGCCGAGGGCTTCGAGCACTGCCGCCTCGACCTCGCACTCGTCGACATGCAACGAGCGGATCTCGTCCCATTGCTCGGCATTGGCGCGGAAATAGGCGTTGGCGGCTTCGGCGCGCTGGCGTTTGACGGTATCGAGGCGCGCCTGATCGAGCGCGACAGTGGGATCATCGCTCGGCACCGCCGCGCAAATCTGGCGCGCGAGCGCGGCGCTGCGGCCGCGCGAGGCAAGGCGGTAATAGACCCACGTGCCCTCGCGGAAGCGATCGAGCAAGCCCGCATCGCACAGCAGCTTTAAATGGCGCGAAACGCGCGGCTGGCTCTGGCCGAGGATGTCCGTGAGCTCGGTCACCGTCAGCTCGCCGCGCGCGCATAGCAGCAAAAGCCGCAACCGGGTCGATTCGGCAACCGCCCGCAGGCTGTTCAGGACGGACTCCATACTGCCTCATGTCAGTAAGTATGTATCTATATACACATATCTTTATATATCATGTCAATCAGCAATTTAGCTATGGGATGGCTAGACCTCTACCATCGTGCTTGTCGCGTCCGGGCAGGCGACTTATGCTGCCCGGCGTCTTCGTATGGGGGTTCCTTTCATCATGAAATTGCGTTTTTCCGCGCTTTTCCTGCCGGCCGCGCTCGCCTTTGGCGTCTTCGCCTCCCCAGCTCACGCCATGCCGGCCGCGGATCCCGCAGCGCTCATCAATCAGCTCGTCAGCCAAGCCATCGGGATCATTACGGACAAGCAGGAATCCGAGCAGGATCGTCAGGCAAAATTCCGCGATCTCTTGCAGAGCGGCTTCGATATTCCCCGTATCTCGCGCTTCGTCCTCGGCCGCTATTGGAATGCCGCGAGCGACGAGCAACGGCAGCAATTCAGCCGGCTTTTCGAGGATTGGGTGGTGGACACGTATTCCGCGCGGTTCAACGACTATAGCGGCGAGACCATCAAGGTGACCGGCACGCAGGCCGAGAGCAATCCCGCCTTCACCGATGTCGCGAGCCAGTTCATCAGCCCTAACGGCGCGCCGCCGGCAAAGGTCACCTGGGTCGTCTTGAAGTCCGGCGACAACGATTACCGCGTCGTCGATGTCTCGGTCGAAGGCGTCAGCATGGCGCTGACGCAACGCGACGAGATCGCTGCCGTCGCCGATCGCAGCGGCGGCACCGTCGACGGGCTCAACCAGGCGCTGCAGCAAAAAATCAGCGGCAGCGAAAGCGAAAGCGCCGGCAAATAGCCGGCGCCGCGCTCGTCGCGGCCGCGCTCAAACGCGCGTCAGCGGCTTGTATTTGAGGCGGTGCGGCTGCTCGGCTTCGGCGCCGAGCCGGCGTTTGCGGTCGGCTTCGTAATCGGCGTAATTGCCCTCGAACCATTCGACATGGCTGTCGCCTTCGAAGGCGAGGATATGCGTCGCGATGCGGTCGAGGAACCAGCGATCATGAGTGATCACCACCGCGCAGCCGGCGAAATCCAAAAGCGCCTCTTCGAGCGCACGCAGCGTGTCGACATCGAGGTCGTTGGTCGGCTCGTCGAGCAGGATGACGTTGGCGGCGGTCTTCAGCATCTTGGCAAGATGGACACGGTTGCGCTCGCCGCCCGATAGCTGCCCGACTTTTTTCTGCTGATCGGCGCCGCGGAAGTTGAAGAGCGAGACATAGGCCCGCGACGGCATCTTGCGCCGGCCGAGATCGATCTCGTCATTGCCGCCGGAAATCTCTTCCCACACCGTCTTCTTGGGATCGAGCGTGTCGCGCGACTGATCGACATAGCCGAGCTTCACCGTCTCGCCGACCTTGAAGCTGCCGCGATCGGGCTTTTCCTGGCCGGTGATCATCCGAAAGAGCGTCGTCTTGCCGGCGCCGTTCGCGCCGATGATGCCGACGATGCCGCCCGGCGGCAGGCGGAACGACAGATCGTCGATCAGCAGCCGGTCGCCGTAGCCTTTGGAGAGATGCTCGGCCTCGATCACCGTGTCGCCGAGGCGCGGGCCCGGCGGCAGCACGATCTGAACCGTCTCGGGCGCCTTTTCTTTGCTCTGCGCCAACAGCTCTTCGTAAGCCGAGAGGCGCGCTTTGCTCTTGGTCTGGCGGGCACGGGGCGATTGCTTGACCCAGTCGAGCTCGCGTTCGAGCGTGCGCTGACGCGCTTCTTCGGCTTTGCCTTCCTGCGCGAGGCGTTTCTGCTTCTGCTCGAGCCAGCCCGAGTAGTTGCCTTGATAGGGAATGCCCTGGCCGCGATCGAGCTCGAGAATCCAGCCGGCGACCTCGTCGAGGAAATAGCGGTCATGCGTGACGGTGACGACCGTGCCCTGGTAATCGTGGAGGAAGCGCTGCAGCCAGGCGACGGATTCGGCGTCGAGGTGGTTGGTCGGCTCGTCGAGCAACAGCAGATCGGGCTTTTGCAGCAGCAGGCGGCATAGCGCGACGCGGCGGCGCTCGCCGCCCGAAAGCTTCGTCACATCGGCATCGCCCGGCGGGCAACGCAGCGCATCCATGGCGATCTCGACCATGCGGTCGATCTCCCAGGCATTGGCGGCATCGATCTTTTCTTGCAGTTCTCCTTGTTCGGCGATAAGCGCATTCATCTCGTCGTCGTCGAGCTCTTCGCCTAATTTCGCGCTGACTTCTTCGAAACGCTCGAGCAGGGCTTTAATTTCGGCGAGGCCCTCGGTGACGTTGCCGGCGACGTCTTTTTCCGGGTCGAGCTCGGGCTCTTGCGGCAGATAGCCGACGCTCGCGCCTTCCGCCGCCCAGGCTTCGCCGGAAAAGCTCGTCTCGACGCCGGCCATGATCTTCAAGAGCGTCGACTTGCCGGCGCCGTTCGCGCCAAGCACGCCGATCTTGGCGCCGGGCAAGAAGGAAAGCCGGATGTCTTTAAGGACCTCGCGCCCGCCGGGATAGGTCTTCCCGAGGCCCTTCATTACATAGATATATTGGTACGCTGCCATGTCGGGCTTCTAGCCTAGGGGTTGGGCGCTCGCAACGCGGTATATCTCTCGCCCGAACCGGTATCCTGCTATGCCCCTATTGCGCTTTTTGCTCAATGTCCTGTGGATCTTCACCGGCGGCCTTTGGATGGCTGCGGCATGGCTGCTGGGCGCGTTGATCATGGCGATCACCATCATCGGCCTGCCCTGGACGCGCGCCGCCTTCAACATCGCGCTCTTTACGTTCTTGCCGTTCGGACATCGCGCCGTCTCGCGCGCGCGCTTCACCGGCCACGAAGACATTGGCACCGGGCCGCTCGGACTCATCGGCAACATCATCTGGCTGATCCTCGCCGGCTGGTGGCTGGCGATCCTGCATCTCGCCCACGCCGCTGTGCTCGCCGTTACCATCATCGGCATTCCCTTTGCGTGGGCGCATATCAAGCTCGCCGCGATCGCATTGTGGCCGATCGGCCGAATGATCGTCACCGTCGAAGAAGCCGAAGCGCTTTATCGCTAGTTCCCAGACGTTTGGACGGTTGCGCCAATCCGCCGCGAACCGGGCGCCACCGACGTGTCACGGCCTTTTTATATGGAAGGGACGAGAGACGAGCTCGAAGACACGAGCTTCCATCCCTATACCAGCAAGTTCGATTACTGGCTCGAAGGCAAAGCCCGCTTCACCGCGGCCAAATGGCTCGCGGCCAACCTCGTTTCCGCCTGTTTCGACCTCGGCATCTACGGTCCTTTTTCCACTACGGCGTCTACCACTCGCTACAGCAGGCCTCGATTTCTACGGCGATGAGCGCCGCAGACGAGCGCGACATCATCGCTTTTCTGGAGACACTCACCGACGGTTATCGCCCGCGCTAGGCGGCCGCACTCGCGCCGCGTCGTCGGCTGTGCTAGCAAATGCCCTGCCCGGGACGCCGGGCGGAGGTTCGCCATGATCAATCTGCAAGATATCCGTTATGTCCGGCTCGGCACGCGCGATCTCGAAGGCGCGGTCGATTACGCGACCAAGATCCTCGGCTTGCAACTCGTCGGCCGCGAAGGCAAATCCGCCTATTTCCGCAGCGATAAGGTCGAAGTGCGCGGCGACACGCGCGACCACACCCTCGTCTATTTCGAGGGCGATCCGAGCGATCATACGATCGGCTTCGATCTTAAAGACCCCGCCGATTTCGACCAGATCGGCGCCGCGCTCGACAATGCCGGCTACGGCGCGCAGGCCGCAACCAAAGAGGAATGCGAGAAGCGGCGCGCGCGCGGCGTCATCCAAACGCGCGATCCCACCGGCAACAAGATCGAGATCGTCGCGCGCCCTTACCACTCGGGCACGCGCACCTTCCAAAGCCGCGATGCGGGCATCACCCATTTCAGCCATATCGGCCTCAACTCGACCAATCCGGTGGTCGACGAGACATATTGGA
>DATGLO010000720.1:0-4537 GCA_035294105.1 Allostellaceae bacterium | reverse complement strand
GCCAATCCGACCGAGAACCATCCGGTCGCGGCGACCTATTTCAAGCAGGCGGCGAAGCGCGGCGCGACGCTCATCGTCATGGACCCGCGCGGCCAGGCCTTGAAGCGGCATGCGACGCATATGCTGCAATTCAAGCCTGGCTCCGACGTCGCGATGCTCTCGGCGCTACTGCACACGATCATCTACGAGGATCTTTACGACAAGCAATACGTCCAGGCGCATACCGACGATTTCGAAGCGGTGAAGGAAAGCGTCAAGGACCGCACGCCCGAAGCGATGGCCGCGCGTTGCGGCATCGACGCCGAAACCCTGAAAACCGTCGCGCGCAAATACGCGCGCGCCGAGACCGCGATCATCTTCTGGGGCATGGGTATCTCGCAGCATGTCCACGGCACCGACAATGCGCGCTGCCTCATTGCGCTCGCGATGGTCACCGGACAGGTCGGCCGGCCCGGTACCGGTCTTCATCCGTTGCGCGGCCAGAACAACGTGCAGGGCGCGTCGGATGTCGGGCTCATCCCGATGTTCTATCCCGACTATCGCGACGTCACGAATGTCGAGATGCGCCGCATCTACGAAGGGCTTTGGGGCGCGGCCGCCGACCTGAAGCGCGGCCTCACCGTGGTCGAGACCATGACCGCGATCCATGAGAACAAAGTCCGCGGCATGTACATCATGGGCGAGAATCCGGCGATGTCGGATCCCGACGTCGAGCATGCGCGCGAGGCGCTGGCGAAGCTCGAGCACCTCGTCGTGCAGGACCTCTTCCTCACCGAGACCGCGCGCTATGCCGATGTTGTGCTGCCGGCGTCGGCCTGGCCGGAAAAGGGCGGCACCGTCACCAATACCAATCGCCAGGTGCAGATGGGCCGGCCTGCGTTGCCGCTGCCGGGCGAGACGCGGCAGGACCTTTGGATCATTCAAGAGATCGCGCGCCGCATCGGCCTCAACTGGAACTATGCCGGCCCGGGCGACGTCTTCGCCGAGATGAAAAAGGGCATGCCGTCGCTCGACAACATCACCTGGGATCGGCTCGCCCGCGAAAGCTCGGTGACCTATCCGTGCGATGCGCCGGACAAGCCCGGCAACCAAATCGTGTTCGGCAATGGTTTTCCGACGCCGAACGGCCGTGCCAAGCTGGTTCCGGTCGGCCTCGTGCCGCCGGCCGAGTTACCCGACGCGCAATATCCGATGGTGCTGACCACCGGCCGCCAGCTCGAGCATTGGCATACCGGCGCGATGACCCGCCGCGCAACCGTGCTCGACGAACTCGAGCCCGAGGCCGTCGCCTCGCTTGCGCCGTCCGATCTCTGGCACATGAGCATCAAGGCCGGCGATCCGATCCGGGTGGCGACGCGGCGGGGCGCGATCGAGCTGAAAGCGCGCGCCGATAGCGCGGTGCCCCCGGGGATGATCTTCATCCCGTTCTGCTATGCCGAAGCCGCGGCGAACGTGTTGACGAATCCGCAACTCGATCCGTTCGGAAAGATTCCCGAATTCAAATTCTGCGCGGCGAAGGTCGAGAAGGTCGCGAAGGAGGCGGCTGAATAGAGCCGCCTCCTCGTCCGACTATGCCGTTCGCACCGTCGTCGTGCGGGGCTCGGTGCTGACGCGCGCGTTATAGGCCGCGCGCCAGGGCTTCAGCACGAACAGCGCCAGGAACGCTACCAGCAGATTGGCGATGGTCGCGGCGACGAACACGGCATGCCAGCTTCCGGTCGAAGCCTGAAGCGCGCTCGCCAGCGGCACCAGGAAGGATGCGGTGCCTTTCGCGGTATAGAGCAGCCCGGCATTGGTCGCGGCGTATTTCGACCCGTAGGTGTCGGTACAGGTCGCCGGGAAGAGGCTGTAGATCTCACCCCAGGTGAAATAGACGAGACCGGCGGCGATGACAAAGCCGATGGGCGAGGTGCCGATCGTTCCCAGGCCCCAATAAGCCGCGGCGCCGCAGGTGAACACGATGGCCATTGTGTTCTCGCGGCCGATATGGTCCGAAATCCAGCCGAAGGTCGGTCGCGCCAAGCCGTTCAAGACATTGTCGACAATGCCGGCGACCACGATTGTCGTGCCGGCGATGAAGAACAGATCGACATGGGCGCCCGCGATTTTGTAATCGCGCGCGATCGGCGCCACCTGCGCCGTCACGACAAGGCCGCTCGCCGCGACCAGCACGAACATCACGTAAAGCAGATAGAACATCGGCGTTCTCAGCATCTCGGCCGGCGTGTGATCGCGCTTCGCCTGATTGACTCGTGCCGCCGCCGCGGGAACCTGCCCGGCTGCGGGCGCGCGCAGATAGGCGGCGAGCAGCAGGACGATGATGCCTTGGCCAAGGCCGAACCAGAGGAACGCGGATCGATAGCCATGCGTCTGGATCGTCGTGACGATCGGATAGACCGTCAGCGCGGCGCCGGCGCCGAAGCCGGCCGCGGTCAGACCGGCGGCGAGGCCGCGCCGATCGGGAAACCATTTGAGCGCGTTGCCGACGCAGGTGCCGTAAACCGCGCCCGCGCCGATGCCCGACAAGATGCCGCCGAGATAGAGCATCGGCAACGATGTCGCAAAAGAGTTGAGCGTCCAGGCAATCGCGACCATGACGCCGCCGAAGGCGATCACGCGCTGCGGTCCGAATTTATCGACGAACCAGGTTTCGACCGGCACCAGCCAGGTCTCGGTGGCGACGAACAAGGAGAACGCGAATTGAATTTCTTCGCGGCTCCAATGATTCGCGGACGAGATCGGATCGACGAAATAGGTCCAGCCGTATTGCAGGTTGGCGACCATCACCATGCAGACGATGCCGGCCAGCAGTTGCAGCCAGCGGTAAGAATCGCTTACACGCGCGCTTTGAGCCATTGTCATCCTTCGTTTCTCCTAGCGGCGGCGCCTGGCTTCAGCTCTCCCAGCAGCGGCGCCTGGCTTCAGCGCCATTCATTAGTTTAAATCAATCAATCTGCTATTTTACAATAAAGGTACAAATCCGAGAACGGGCATCAAGTTTCTCTCTCGCAGTGCAGCATAAAATCGCCTCGAACCAGCCTATTTACCTTTCCCGATGCCGTAATCTCACGGGCCCGCGAGGCTATGAGAGGTCGAGATCATGATGCCACTCCGGTGTGCCGCAAAAATATCTTTGCTGCTCGCTTGCCTTCTGTTGAGCGGCATGCGTCCTGCTTGCGCACAACCACCGGCGAGCGACCAGACGATCCTTCATTTGACCGAGACCGCGCAGCGCGACGTGCCGCGCGATCTCTTGCATGCAACGCTTGCCGCCGAAGCCAGCGATGCCGACGCAACCAAGGTACAGGCGGCCATCAATCAACGCATGGCGGCGGCGTTGGTGCGCGCCAAGCAAGTGCCGAATATCGACATCGAAACCGCCGGCTATAGCGTTTATCGCGACAATCCCGACAAGACGCCGGCGCAATGGCATGGCAGTCAGTCGGTGACCGTCACGGGAAAGGATTTCGCCGCGCTCCTCGATCTCGTCGGCGTGTTGCAGCGGCAAGGGTTGGTCATGCAGAATCTATCGCCCGATCTGTCGCGCGATGCGCGCCAATCGGTCGAGGATGCGCTGACGAACGAGGCCCTCACGCGGCTGCGACAGCGCGCCGACCGCATCGCGGCGACGCTCAACAGCAAGGTCTCGGCGCTGCGCTCGATCGACGTCGGCAACGTCAACCCGCCGCCGCCGATGTTTCGCGTCATGACGACGGCCGCACCGGCCGCTGCGGCACCGATGCCTCAGCCGGTGGCGGAAGCTGGCAGCGCCACGGTTTCCGTCACCGTGACGGCCGACATCGCCCTCTCGTCTCAATAGGGGCGTCTCAATAGCCCCGCCTAGGGCGACATCTGTCCCGCTAGACGCGCACGCCTCGACGGCTTACATAAAGTGCGCTTCCAAAGGAGCGCCCCTATGGCTGAGCTTGCCGAACTCGATACCGCCCCCGTGCAAATCGCGGCGTCGGTCAATTATCTCCTTGATGACGGCGGTAAGCCTTTCACCTACACCGGCGGCCCAGGCTCGACCGAAATTCGCACCGGCGGCACGCCCGATCCGCGCCAGGTGACGATTCATAATGGCCGGCTCGTTCCGCAAGGCTTTGCGCTCGAGCGCAACGGCTTCCGCTTCATCGCTCACGATACGAAGATGCGCGACTTCTTCGACGAGGACGAAATCGCGCGCGTCTACTATCCGGAAATGGAAGCGCTGATCAAGCGCGAGACCGGCGCCAACCGCGTCGTCGTCTTCGATCACACCTTGCGCACCGCCGATGACGAGATGCGCGAGGCGAAGAAGATCCGCGAGGTCGTGCGCCGCGTCCATAACGATTACACCGAATGGTCGGGACCGCAGCGCGTGCGCGATCTCATGGGCGATGAGGCCGAGGCTCTTTTGAAGAAGCGCTTTGCCATCGTGCAATGCTGGCGGCCGATCCGTCATCCGGTCGAGACCCATCCGCTCGCGCTCTGCGATGCGCGCAGCATGGTGTTCGACGATTTCATCGTTTCGGAGCGCCGCTATCCCAACCGCGTC
>DATGLO010000719.1:0-3430 GCA_035294105.1 Allostellaceae bacterium | reverse complement strand
GCTTCATCCACGGCGAGATTTACAAGGCGCGGCCCGACGTCAACGCAATTATCCACTCGCACGCGCCGCCGCTGATCCCGTTCGGCGCAACCGGCGCCGCGCTCAGGCCGATGTACCATATGAGCGCGCATGTCGGGCTTGGCGTTCCCGTGTTCGAGATCCGCGAGTTTCAGAACGAAGGGCAGATGCTGATCCGCTCGGCCTATCTCGGCCGCTCGCTGGCGTCGGTGCTGGCGGACAAGCCGATGGTGCTGATGCGCGGGCACGGCGCAACCATCGTCGCCCCGTCGCTCCACCTCTGCGTCTACCGCGCGATCTATTCGGCGATGAATGCTTCGCTGCAGATGGACGCGATGCGCCTCGGCGAGGTGAACTACCTCAACGCCGACGAGGTTGCGGCCTGTCTCAAAAATCTCGAAGGTACCCAAGAACGCGCCTGGGCCCTCTGGCGCAAAGAGGCGTCGGGCAAGAAGCGATGAGCGAGCTCGTCGAGTGCTATCGCGGCGGCGTCCTCATCCAGGAATGCGACGCCTTCGGCCATCTCAATATCGCCTATTACGTCGAGCGCTTCGCCGATGCCGGACACGAGCTGATGCAGCGCCTGGCGCCCGGCACGCGCTGGCGAACGCGGGCGATGGCGACGCGCTACCTCGCCGAATTGCGCGCCGGCGACCCGATCGCGATTTCGAGCGGCATCATTGCGCTCGAAGCCGCGACAGTGAAGCTCGGCCATGTCGCGACCAACGGCATGGGCGGGCCGGTCACGACCAGCGCCGAGCAGGTGATCGGCTGCGACGCGCCCGACGGCGAGGACTGGGCCGAAACGCGGGCGCAACTGGAAAACGCGATCGTTTCTTGGAAAGAGATGCCGTTCGAGCGCGTGAGCCTGCCCGAGAAGCCGGGCCCGGTGCCGACCGGCCTCGCGCGCGTCAAAGCCTGGCAGGCGGATGAAGAGGGGCGGCTCTCGCTCTTCGGCTTCATCGATCGCTTTTCGACCGCGAATCTCATCAACATGAACGCCGCCGGCATGACCAGCGCCTATATGCGCGCGGAGAAACGCGGCTTCGCGACCTTCGACACGCGGCTCGAACTGTTCCCGCCGGCGCCGGCGGTCGGCGACACCGTCGCGATGTCGAGCGGCATGCTGAGCGTCGGCAATTCGTCGGTGACAATCTTCCACGACATGCGGCTTAAGCGTACCGGCCGCCGGGTCGCTCGCTACTACCAGGCAGGCGTCCATTTCGATCTCGAAGCGCGGCGGTCGGCGCCCTTACCCGACTCGCTGCGTGACAAAGCGCGGGAATTTCTGATTAAAGATTGATGCGCAAGCCATCGCTTTTGTATGTCTCTGGCATGCGTTGGCTCTTCGTCTTGGCTGGCCTTATCCTCGCCGTGCCTGTGGCCGCCGCGCAGGTCCAGACGAGCGCGCCCAATCAAGTTGCGCCGAGCGCCGATTTCGCGACCTGGCTGCAAGGCATGCGCCAAGACGCGCTGGCGCAAGGCATCAGCGCGGCGACCTTCGATATGGCCTTCGCCGGCGTGCAGCCGATCCCGCACATCATCGAGCTCGATCACAACCAGCCGGAAACGACGCTGACCTTCGACCAGTATATCGAGCGCGTCGTGCCTCCGGCACGCCAGCAAGCCGCGCATCAGCACTATCTCGACAACCAGGCGCTGCTCGACGCGGTCGGCCAGCGTTACGGCGTCGCGCCGCGCTATATCGTGGCGCTTTGGGGCATCGAGAGCGATTTCGGCGACAAGCCCGGGACTTATCCGGTGATCGCGGCGCTTGCGACGCTCGCTTTCGACGGCCGGCGCGCGAATTTCTTCAGGAAAGAGCTGATCAACGCGCTCAGCATCATCCAAAACGATCACATCCCGCCGCAGACGATGATCGGCTCCTGGGCCGGCGCGATGGGGCAGAGCCAGTTCATGCCGTCGAGCTTCCTTAAATTCGCCGTGAGCTACAGCGGCAACGGCCCGCCCGATATCTGGAGCAAGCCCGACGACGTCTTCGCCTCGATCGCCAACTATCTCGCTTCCAGCGGCTGGAACCCGAAGCTGCCGCTCGGCTGGGCCGTGAAGGCGCCTGCCAATCTCGACTCGTCGCTGATCGGCATGGGACCCAAGCGCTCGCTCGCCGATTGGGCGGCGCTCGGCATCAGTCGGGCGGATGGCAGCCCGCTGATCGATGCGTCGACCGACTCGGGCATTCGTGCGGCTTTGCTCGAGCCCGACGGTAATACCGGGCCGAGCTTTCTCGTCACCGATAATTTTAACGTGATCCTGCGCTGGAATAATTCTAGCTTCTTCGCGCTCGCGGTCGGCTACCTTGCCAACAGCGTGAACTGACGGAGACGAGCGGGGCCATCGGGGGATGCAGCGATATCGGCTTCGGCTCGTTTGTTTCGGCGCGCTTGCTGTCGCGCTCGCCGCATGTTCTTCGCCGCCGTCGACGAGCTCCGTCCCCCCTGGCGGCGGCAAGGGCATCTACAAGGTCGGCGAGCCCTATCAGATCGACGGCACCTGGTACTATCCGGCTGAAGATTGGACCTATGACGAGACCGGCATCGCCTCATGGTACGGCGAGCAGTTCCACGGCAAATACACCGCGAATGGCGAGATTTTCGATCTCAACCAGCTGACGGCGGCGCACCGTACCTTACCGATGCCGACGATCGTGCGGGTGACCAATCTCGAGAACGGGCGCTCGATCGAGGTGCGGATCAACGATCGCGGCCCTTATGCGCGCGGCCGCATCATCGATTTGTCGCGCCGCGCCGCGCAGCTTCTGGGCTTCGAAGCGCAAGGCACGGCGAAGGTACGGGTGCAGATCGACGTCCCGGCATCGATCCAGGTCGCGAGCCTCGCCGGCCGTCGCGGCACCGAGCCTCAGCTCGCCGCTGCGGTTCCGCCGCCAGCGCCGGCGCCGGTCGCAGCGGTCACCGCGCAAACCCTGCCGCCGCCGCCCGGCGTCGTCGCCTCGAACGCTCAACCGACGCCGCTGCCGCCGGCCCCCGCCGCCGCCTCGCCACCGCCGCCGGTCAATCAGCCGGTGGCCGATCAGCCGCTGCCCGAAACGGTGCAAGTCGTGCCGGTGAAGCCGAGCGCGATCTACATCCAGGCCGGCGCCTTCTCGAGCATCGACAATGCGGTGCGTCTTAAAGCCATGCTCGACAAGCTCGGCACAGCCAGCATCACCGACACCAAGGTGAGCGGGGTGACGATGTATCGCGTCCGCGTCGGACCTGTGCCTTCGGTCGATCAGGCGGACGCACTTTTGAACCAGGTGATCGCCACATCGCCGCAGGCGCGAATCGTCGTCAACTGACGGATCGTCATGCCGCGGCGTTCGGGCTATTCTGGCATGTCGCTGTGACTCATGGGTATGGCCGTATGAACAAGCTTGCCGTTTTATTCGCCGCCG
>DATGLO010000718.1:0-6490 GCA_035294105.1 Allostellaceae bacterium | reverse complement strand
GACGAACTGGATCGTAAACGGTCTGCCGGAGCGTTTCCCCAAGCTCAAGCTCCTGTGGATCGAGAGCGGCCTCGCCTGGATTCCGTTCATGATGCAGCGGCTCGACAACGAGTACATGATGCGCTCGTCCGAAGTGCCGATGCTGAAGCGCAAGCCGTCGGATTACATGCGCGAGATGTATTTCTCGACGCAGCCGATGGAAATGGTCAACAATCGCGAAGCGCTCGAGCTCACTTTCAAGATGATCAATGCCGAGACGCAGCTCTGCTATTCCTCGGACTATCCGCATTGGGATACCGACCTGCCCTCGACGATCTACGATCTGCCGTTCCTGTCGGAGCAGGCCAAGCGCAACATCCTCGGCGGCAACGCGCAGCGTCTCTTCAATTTCGATCCGGTGCTCGCCGATTGGAAGGTCAAGCGCCGAGCCGAGCGGACCGCCGCGGAATGAATCGTACGCGCGATTGTTATTAACCGTCGTCGTCCCCGCGAAAGCGGGGACCCAGGGTTACCGCACGTTGCTTGCCCTGGCTTCCCGTCGTGAGCGCGTCGAAGGGCGCGGGAATGACGCTTTTATTTTGGAGAGAGGGCTGTCATGAAGGTCAACGCCGCCATCGCCGAAATCCTCAAGCGCGAGGGGGTCGAGTACCTCTGCTGCTATCCGCGCAACGGCCTGATCGAGGCCGCAGCGGAGGCCGGCATTCGCCCGATCCTCGTGCGCCAGGAACGCACCGGGGTTCACATGGCCGATGCGGTCGGGCGCATTTCCTGCGGCGACAAGGTCGGCGTCTTTGCAATGCAGCAGGGGCCGGGCACCGAGAACGCGTTCGGCGGCGTCGCCCAGGCCTATGCCGAATCCGTGCCGCTGGTCGTCATTCCCGCCGGCCATCCGCGCGCGCAAGCGGGCGTCAAACCGAATTTTTCCGCGGCGGTGAATTTCCGCAATGTCACCAAATCGGTCGAGCAGGTGACGGTGCCGCAGATGGTGCCGGACGCGATGCGGCGCGCCTTCGCCCAGGCGAAGAACGGCCGTCCCGGCCCGACCATGGTCGAAGTGCCGGTCGATCTCTGGGAAGCCGAGATTCCCGAGCCGCTCGTCTATGAGAAGACGCCGCGCTATCGCGTGGCGCCCGATCCGAAAGACGTGGCGAGCGTCGCCGACGCACTGGTCGCGGCGCAGCGCCCGGTGATCTTCGCGGGGCAAGGCATCCATTACGGCAAGGCGTGGAAGCAGCTGCAGACTTTGGCCGAGCTGCTCGAGGCGCCGGTCGGCACCAGCAACCCGGGCAAGAGCGCCTTCGACGAGACGCATCCGCTCGCCCTCGGCGCCGGCAGCACCACGCATTCGAAGCAGTTCCATGTGATGCTGCAAAAGGCCGATCTGATCTTCGGCGCCGGCTGCTCATGGACGGCGACGCCCTTCAACATGCAGATGCCCAAAGGCAAGAAGATGGTGCATCTGACGATCGATCCCGCCGATATTAACAAGGACATCGCTTCGAGCCTCGCCCTGGTGGGAGATGCGGGTCTGGCGCTCGATGCTTTGATCGCCGAAGTGAAGGATCGCCTCAAAGCGAAGCCGCATGGCCGCGACGGCAAGATCATCCGCGAAGTGGCGGGGTTGCGCGAGGAATGGCTCGGCACCTGGATGCCGCGCCTCACCTCGAACCAGACGCCGCTCACGCCCTATCGCGTGATCTGGGATCTGCTGCACACCGTCGATGTCGCCAACACCATCGTGACGCACGATTCGGGCAGCCCGCGCGACCAGCTCGTGCCGTTCTGGCAATGCAAAACGCCGCGCTCCTACATCGGCTGGGGCAAGTCGACGCAGCTCGGCTACGGGCTCGGGCTTGCCATCGGCGCGAAGCTCGCCGCGCCGGAAAAGCTTTGCATCAATGTGTGGGGCGATGCCGCCATCGGCTTTACCGGCATGGATGTCGAGACCGCGGCGCGCGGCCGCATCCCGATCCTCTCGATCCTGTTCAACAACTCGGTGATGGCCGCCGAGCTCAACGTGATGAAATACTCGACCGAGAAATTCCGCTCGACCGATATCAGCGGCAATTACGCCGATTTCGCCAAGGCGCTCGGCTGCTATGGCGAACGCGTGACCGAGCCGGGCGCGATCGTGCCGGCAATCAAGCGGGCGCTCGACAAGATCAATGGCGGCCAGCCGGCGCTCCTCGAATTCATCACCGAGCGCCAGAGCCCGCGCTCGGCGGAGGTCACGCACTAAGCTGCGTCGCTCGGCACGCTGCGGCGGATGTTTACGGCGGCACAGCCGGGTGGCTGTGCCTGACGGGGCGACTTAAGGTGAAAGCGCCGCAGCTTTCATCGAGCAGCCACGGCCGCAAGCCGGGCAAAGGCAAGTAGGCGGCGAGGCGCAGCCAGTACCAGCGCGACAATGCACTGGCGCCTTCGCGGCGCTTCGCCCAAAGCCAGGCCCGGGTCATCGCCCGCCGCGTCGCCATGGTCGCGAGATCGGCCGGCACGCGATGCTCCTTGAGGAAATGCACGACCGTGAGGTTCGTGTCGTGCAAGAGCTGCGGCCCGCCGTCGTTGAGACGGTCTTGCGGCGTGCTCGGATGCAGCACCACGGGCGCATCGAGCGCGACGAACGGTCCTTTCTCGGCGAGGCGCAACAGCAGCGAATAATCCTGGACGAAAACGCGCTCGTCGCAGCCGCCGACGGCGAGCGCTTCGTCGCGGCGGAGGAGGCAATTGCTCGGGCCGAGATAGCATTCGCGCAGCAAGGCCTTGAGCGCTTGCTCGACGCGCTCGGGTGGCGCCGGCCTTGCCGCTTGCGCGATCGTCGCCAGCGCGTCTTCGGTATCGGCGTAGTAGGCCGATTGGCCATGGGCGAGCGCCGCTTCGGGGTGACGCGCCAGCGCCGCGAGGAGTTGCGCTGTCGCCTCGGGCAAGAGCACGTCGTCGCCGTCGACCAGCTTTACAAGCGGATAACGCGCGGCGCGCAGGCCGCGATTCGTCGTGACGCTCGGCCCGGCGTTTTGCTGCGCGATCACCCGCGCGTCCGGCAATGCCTTCGTGCGCTCTTCGAGCTCGTCGCGCGAGCCGTCGGTCGAGCCGTCGTCGATGAAAATGAATTCGCGCGGAAACGCGCCGCGCTGCGCGGCGAGACCGGCGACGACCTGACGGAGAAAGCGCCGCTTGTTGAACACCGGAACGACGAAGCTGACGCCGTCGGACATGCAGGCCATGCCCCATCAAAAATCCCTCTCCGCCCTGGGGGCGGAGAGGGAAGGGTGAGGCGGGGGCAAGCCCATGGGGGGCGGATAAACACCTCACCCTTCCCATCGCTCCGCGATGGGCCCCTTCCCTCCCCGCGCGAGCGCGGAGAGGGCGCTCTATCAATCGCGCTTCATCAAGACGTTGCCCGACATTTCCTCGACGCTGGCGAGCTTGATCAGCACCGCCGAGCCCTTCTTCTCGGGATCGGGCCGGCGCTCGGCCTCGGGGATCAACTCCCACACCTTGTCGCGCTCGGCGCCGTCGCCCAGCACCGTCGCATCGCCGTAGAAGCGCACCACGCCGCCGCGGAAATCTTTACCGGCCTTGGCGGGGTTGCGATAAAACACCGCGACATGCGGGTTCTCGAGCACGCGCTTGGCGGCGCTGCGATTGCTGCGCTCCCAATAGCACAGCGTGTCATCGTTGAAGACGACGATGCTGCCCTTGGGGCTGATCTGCGGATGGCCGTCCTTCGAGGACGTGCCGAGCAGGCAAGGCGTTCCGTCGGCCAAGGCGCTGTTCAGCAGGTCGCGGATCGTCTGGGTTAGCTGAATCATCTTGTCTCTCACTCCCTTTATTGCCCGGCTTGGCCGCGGCTTCGATGCGTAATGCGGGCAAGATTGCGGGATTTGCCGGGGCTCGGCAAGGGTGGCATGGTGGGAAAGCATGCAGAAAGTCGCGGTTCGGTGTTGCATCGCCGGCGGTGGGCCGGCCGGCGTCATGGCGGGTATGCTGCTGGCGCGCGCCGGGGTCGATGTCCTGGTGCTGGAAAAGCACGCCGATTTCTTCCGCGATTTCCGCGGCGACACGATCCATCCCTCGACTTTGGAGGTGATGCACGAGCTCGGCATTCTCGATGATTTCCTGGCGCTACCGCATCAAAACGCCGACCATCTCTCGTTCCAATTCGGCGCGGTCACCGGCGTCATCGCCGATTTCAAGCGGACGAAGCTGCGCTGTCCCTACATCGCCTTCATGCCGCAATGGGATTTCCTGAATTTCATCGCCCGCTATGCCGCGCGCTATCCCACCTTCTCGCTGAAGATGAGCGCCGAGGCGACGGGGCTGATCGAGGAAAGGGGGCGCGTCGTCGGGGTCGCCGCGACGACGCCGCGCGGGCCCTTGGAGGTGCGCGCCGATCTCGTCATCGCCGCCGACGGCCGGCATTCAATCCTGCGTGATCAAGCCGGCCTCGTCATGGAAGATTTCGGCGCGCCAATGGATGTGCTGTGGTTCAGCCTGCCGCGCGTGCCGGGCGATCCCGATGAGACGATGGGTCGCTTCGATCCGGGCAGCGTTCTGATCGCGATCGACCGCCGCGTTTATTGGCAATTCGGCGCTGTGATCCCGAAGGGCGCGTTCGAGGAGGTCAAAAGCCGCGGCTTGCCCGCTTTTCGCGCCAAGCTGAAAGAACTCGCGCCTTATCTCGGCGAGCGTGTCGAGCAGCTGGACGATTGGGCGAAGGTGAAGCTGCTGACGGTGCAGGTGAACCGCGCCACGACCTGGCATCGGCCGGGTTTTCTCGCGATCGGGGATGCGGCGCATGCGATGTCCCCCGTGGGGGGCGTCGGCATCAATCTCGCGGTGCAAGACGCCGTGGCCGCGGCGAACATCCTCGCGGCGCCGCTGGCCGAGAGATGCGTCACCGAAAGCGATCTCGCCCGGGTGCAAAAGCGGCGCGAATTCCCGATGCGCGTCATCCAGGCGTTCCAAATCATGGTGCAAAACTGCGTGCTCTCGCGCGTCCTCGGCGAGACCGGATCGATGAAGCCGCCGCTTCTCGTCGCGGTGCTCAGGCGTTTCCCGGCGCTGCGCGGCATTCCGGCGCGGCTCCTCGGCGCGGGTGTGCGGCCGGAGCATGTCGCGATCTTGCCGCGCTGGCCGGAGAAGGAGCCGCAGGGCGAGGGTTGAGCACTCGCCGCGGGCGTGCCATAAACCCGGCATGGCGGCGAAAAAGCCTTCATCATCAAAGCGATCGGCTAAGCGACCGGTGCGGAAAGCCGCGCGCAAGACGCACGCGGGCGATCCCGGCGCGGCTTTCTGCAAGGCGGTCGAGAGCGCCCTTGAACGCGGCGAGCCGCAAGCGATCAGCGACGCCGCGTTGCGCCGCGTCCTGACCGCGGCGGTGCGCGCTTATGCGGCGAAGGCCGAGGACACAGGGCGCGAATTTGCGCCGTTCCTCGACAATGCGGTGACCGCGACCGAGACCGTTACGGCGGCTTGCGCGATGATCCGCGCCGCCGATCTCAATCTCTTCGATGTCGCGATGTGGTTCCGGCGTCCGGTCGCCGGCGAAGAATAGAGGGGGCGATTGTGGCGGAAGTCGATATCGGCAGGCTTCAGGATTTTGGTGCGGAGGATCACCGCGTCGTCGAGGTCGATGGCGTCGAGATCGGCGTCTTCCGTGTCGGCAAGAAAGTGGTCGCCTATAAGAACGAATGCCCGCATTACGGCGGCCCGGTCTGTCAGGGAAAAATTTTTCAGCAGACCGAGGAGCAGCTCGGCCCCGACAAGACCAGCCGCGGGCTCAAATTCTCGGCGGCGCGCAACATCGTTTGCCCCTGGCACGGCTACGAGTTCAACCTCGAGACCGGCTGCCATCCCGGCGATCCACGGGTGAAGCTCGAGCCGATTGCCGTCGCGGTGCGCGATGCGCGCGTCTATCTGCAGGTGCCGGACGCGGGCTGATGAAGGCGGCCGAATTCGACTATGCGCGTCCCGGCACGGTCGAAGAAGTGTGCCGCTTGCTCGACGGCGCGGCCGGCGACGGCAAGATCATCGCCGGCGGCCAGACTTTGGTGCCGCTCCTGGTGATGCGGCTGACGCGGCCGCGCCTCGTCATCGACATTAACCGCATCGCCGAGCTTCACGGCGTGACCGCGAATGACAGCGGCGTCGCGATCAAAGCAGCGACGCGCCAGGCCGATGTGCTCGCCGATGCGACGATCGCCCGCCGCCTGCCGCTGCTCGCCAAGGGGCTGCGGCTCGTCGGCCATCCGCAGACGCGCAATCGCGGCACACTCGGCGGCAGCCTTGCCAATGCCGATCCCGCCGCCGAAATTTGTCTCGTCGCGCGCACCCTCGACGCCGAGGTCACCGCGCGCAGCACCAAGGGCGCGCGCCAGATCGCGATGAAGGATTTCTGCGCCGGCGCAATGACGACCGCGCTCGCCGCGGAAGAATGCCTCACGGAAGTCCGCTTTTCGGCTTGGCAGGACGCGGGCCGCATCGGCACCGG
>DATGLO010000717.1:0-2920 GCA_035294105.1 Allostellaceae bacterium | reverse complement strand
GGCGCCTTCCTCGAATGGCTCGAAGGGCGAAATTTGCCAGGCGTTGCAGCGCTGAAACCGCGCATTTAAGCTTAACGCAAATTATCTTTACCTTGTAGCAAGCCTAAGAAAGTGTTAGCGTTTTCTCGCTTTCACAGTTTAGGTTTGTTTACCAATGGAGATCGCGTTCCTTCCCGCGGTCATCGAACCGAGCGGAGTATTGCCGCCGGCGCGGGTCACGCGCGACCCGCTTTCCTCCCGCCAGCGGCCGAAAGATTGGCTCGCGCCCAACACCATTGGTCGCGGCTCGCTGATCGATCTGCTGGTCTGAATCGCCGCTTCCTTCGGCCAAGGCGCTTGGCCGTTTGCCGACCCCCTCGCTATAGTGACTGTAATATAGAGATCGCGGCCGTCAGGGGCGCTGAAGAGGGAGGTATAGCATGCAATTTACGTCACGATTCTGGGTGGCGCTTGTCGCCGCGTCGCTCGCGGGCATCGGCGTCGCCGCGGCGCAGACCGAGATCAAGATCGGTATCGTCTCGACGATGTCGGGGCCGGATGCGCAGACCGGCGACGAGATGAACAAGGGCATCGATCTTTACGTCAAGACCCATGAAAAGGATCTGCCGCCCGGCGTTAAGGTGACATTGATCTATCGCGACGACACCGGCGCCAATCCCGATATCGCCAAGCGCCTCGCGACCGAGCTCGTTACGCGCGATCATGTGAATTTCCTCGCCGGCGTCGTGTGGTCGCCGAACGCGTCGGCGATCGCCCCGGTCGCGACGCAGTCGAAGACGCCGTTCGTCGACATGAACGCGGCCGCGGCGCCGATCACGCGCCAGTCGCCTTATCTCGTGCGCGATTCTTTCACGCTGTGGCAGGTCGCCGGGCCGATCGGCGAATGGGCGGCCAAGCAGGGCTGGAAAAAAGGCTATACGGCGGTGACCGACTATCCGCCGGGATATGACGCCGAAGGCGGCTTCTCGACATCGTTCGAGAAGGGCGGCGGCAAGGTCATCGACAAGGTGCGCATGGCTTTCGGCACCGACGACTTCGTGCCGTTCATCCAGCGCATCAAGGACAGCAAGCCCGATGTCGCTTTTATCTTCGTTCCCGCCGGCAAGAAGGCGACCGCAGTGATGAAGGCGTGGAACGATCTCGGCTTGAAGCAGGCCGGCATCACGCTCGTCACCACGCAAGACGTGATGCTCGACGAAGAGCTGCCGAATATGGGTGCTGTCGCCGACGGCATCGTGAGCTCGGGCACCTATTCCAACGCCGCGACGCGTCCGGCCAACCAGGTGTTCATGAATGCCTGGAATGCCGCTTACGGTAGCAGCGCAATCCCGGACTTCATGTCGGTGCAGGGCTGGGATGGCATGAACATGATCTATGGCGTGATCAAGCAGACCGGCGGCAAGTTCGACGGCGATCAGGCGATGAAGATCCTGTCGAACTGGAAGGACCCGAACAGCCCGCGCGGCCCGTTCTCGATCAACCCCGCAACGCGCGACATCATCGAGAACGTCTATATCCGCAAAGGCGAGATGGTGAACGGCAAGCTCGCCAATGTCGAATTCGCCACCATCCCGAACGTCAAGGATCCTTGGAAGGAAGCCAACCCGCCGAAGTAATCGGTACGAGATCCAGGTTGCAGTTATATCGCGCGGGCTTCGACAAGCTCAGGCAGAGGACTTTTGGTGCGCGGCATTGCGCGGCGCCGCGCAGACATGTCCTCGCCCTGAGCGACGTCGAAGGGCGCAGGATAGAATGGCAGCGTCTCTCGCAGCCACCACGATTGTCCATGTGAACTGCTTGAATGGATAGCGCCTTTTCCGCAGCCATCAGCATCGCTTTCCATGGCACCGCCTTCGCCATGGTCCTCTATCTCGTTTCGGTCGGCCTGTCGGTGACGATGGGGCTGATGGGCTTCGTCAACCTCGCCCATGGCGTTTTCGCCGTGGCGGGCGGCTATTTCATGACCATGCTGATGATGCAATTCGGCGTGTCTTTCTATCTCGCCGTGCCGGCGGCAATGATCGGCGTGGCGGTGCTGTCGGTACCGCTCGAGCGCTTTCTCTATCGCCCCCTCTACGGTGCCGACGAGCTCGACCAGGTGCTGATGACGATGGGCCTCGTCTTCATGTCGCTCGCCGTCGGCAAGTATTTCTGGGGCCCGACGCCCCAGCCGTTTTTCCCGCCGCATGCGCTCGGCGGCCAGATCGATATCCTCGGCCGCAGCTTCCCGACCTATCGCAGTTTCCTCATCGGTGCCGGCGCGGTCTTGGTCACGCTCCTATGGCTCGGCCTCGATCGCACGCGCTTCGGCGCACAGATTCGCGCAGCCGTCGATAACCGGCGCATGGCGCAATCGATCGGCATCAACACGTCGCAGCTCTTCACCCTCGCCTTTGCGCTCGGCAGCGCGCTCGCCGCGCTCGGCGGCGGGCTGGGCGCCGAGATCTTGGCGATCGATCCCGGCTACGCGCTCGAGCATCTGGTCTATTTCCTGATCGTCGTCGCCGTCGGCGGACTTGGCACGATCCGCGGACCGTTCGTCGCGGCGATGCTGCTCGGCATCTCCGATACCGCCTTCAAATACCTGCTGCCCGAATTCGGCGCGTTTTTCATTTATGCCCTGACGATGGCGATTCTCTTGTGGAAGCCGCGCGGGCTCTTCGGGCAAGCGTGACCGAAATCCCCGAACACCAAGCCGTCGCCATCTTCGCACGGCGCCATCGCTTGCGCCCGGCAGAGCTGCTGCCGTGGCTCATCGCGATCGCGGTCTATTTCATCTTTCCCGATTATCTCGCGCTTGGCGCCCAGGTTCTCGCGACCACGCTTTTCGGCCTCTCGGTCGATCTCGTGCTCGGCTATGCGGGCATCGTGACCCTGGGGCATGCGGCGTTTTACGGCGTCGGTGCTTACACGGCGGGCT
>DATGLO010000716.1:0-6453 GCA_035294105.1 Allostellaceae bacterium | reverse complement strand
GTCCCGGCAATCCATGGACCCGCGGAACAAGTCCGCGGGTGACGAAAGGAAAGTGACGCGAATAAAACCGCTCGGGTCCCAATATCCCCGCCGCTCAGCCCGGGCGCAAGGCCCAGCGGCCGCGCTCGTCGCGGCTCAGCTTGCCGGCTTTGCGGATCGCATCGAGCATGCGCACGATCTCGCGGCCGTCGCGGCTGCCGAGCGCGGTCATCAGCTCTTCGAAATATTTGGGTCCGTCGGCCAATGCCGCCTCGACGCTGGGGAATTTCTTGCCCGCAAATTTCGGCACTTCCGGCACGCTCTTTTCCAGATCGTTGGTCGTACCGAAGGGCCAGGTGAGATCGAAGCCGGCCTTCGCGCCGGTGCGCGTGCCCTTCGTAATCGACGGGTCGAGCGGCAAGGTTCTGAGGCCGCCTTCGACGATCAGGTCGCGATCGGCCTGGAAACGCGTGGCGAGCGCCCAATCCATCTGGCTGTCCGAGAAGATGTCGATATCGGGATCGACCACGAACACGTTCTTGATGTTGGCGAGGCAGGCGAAGGAAGCGAGGATCGCGTTGCGCGCCTCGCCTGGCACGCGCTGCCTGAGCGAGACGCGGATGTTGAACATGCCGCCCGAAGACGGCGTCGCGTAAACATTGAGCGGCTCGCGTACGGCGGTGATCAGCGCCTGCCACACCGTCGCTTCGGTGCGAACGGCATTGAGCAAGGCCGTATCGGTGCGGTCGTTGCGATAGCCGCCGATCGAAGCGGTCTGGAAGACCGCGTCCTTGCGATGGGTGATGGCGGTGCAATGGAAAACCGGGTTTTGCTTGACGCCGCCGTAATAGCCGAGGAACTCGCCGAACGGCCCTTCGCTTTCGACATGGCCGCGCGAATCGAAATAGCCCTCGATCACGTATTCCGCATCGGCCGGCACGCGGATGTCGCTGGTGATGCATTTGACAATGTCGAGTGGCTCGCCGCGCAAGGAAGCGACCAGGCCGAGCTCGTCGACCGGGACGCGCATCGTCGCCGCCACCATGTCGATGGGATGCGAGCCGACGGTGAAGGCGACCGGCAGGTTCTCGCCGCGCTCGGCATGCTGCTCGTAAATTGCGCGCAGGTCGGAAGGGCTGACGAGATCGACGCCGGTTTCGGTTGGCCCACGCAGCATCAGCCGGCGAATGCCGACATTGGTGAGGCCGGTCGCCTTGTCGCGCACGTAATCGACCGAAGCCGAGATATAAGGCGCGCCGTCATAGCCGTGCGAGAGATGCACCGGCAGCGCCGTCAGATCGATATCGTCGCCGGTGAGCACGACCTCTTGCACCGGCGCGTCGGCGCGCGCGACCTCAATGAGCTCGGGCTTGTTCTTGAGGCGCTTCACCACCTCGGCCATCAGCTCGCTCGGCTTGACGCCGAAGGCGAGGGCGAGACGCGCGCGGCTGCCCACGACATTGCCCGCCAGCTCGGCACGCTCCGGCCCCGCGGCCTTGAACCAGATTGCCTTGTCGCTTTCGAGCGCCGCGGCAATATCGGCGAGATCTATCGGCTGCTCGCGCACCTCGCATTCGCCGGCCGCGACGAGGGCTTCGAGAAACCGTCTGAGCCCGAAGCGGTCGCGGTCGTTGGCGCGCGTCACGCGCACATTCGTGGTGTCCATCTTTTAGACTTCCCTTCTTTGCGCCAGCCTACGTGACAGCGGCTTTACGTCAAGGATAAGAGCGGTTTAGGCTCTCTGAAAATCATGGGAGGAACGACGAAATGCCCACGCGTACCAAGCCGCCGTTTCGCGCCGAGCATGTCGGCAGCCTGTTGCGGCCGCCCGCGCTGAAACAGGCGCGGCTCGGCCGCGCCGCCGGCAAGATCGATGCGGCGCGGCTCCGCGCGATCGAAGACGACGCGATCCGGGCGGTGGTGAAGCGCCAGGAAGAGCTTGGCCTGCAGTTGGTCACCGACGGCGAGCTGCGCCGCGATTCCTGGCACATGGATTTTTATCAGCAGATCGGCGGCCTCGTCGCGCGCGGCGCCGCGCCGATCAGGTTTAAGACCGCCTCGGCCGAGATCGATTACGTGATGCCGGCCTTGCATATCGAAGGAAAGCTCAGCCTGCCCAAAACGATCTTCGGCGAGGATTTCGCTTTCCTCAAAGCGGCGACGCGCGTCACGCCCAAGCTCACCATTCCCTCGCCCAGCGTCTTGCATCGCCGTGCCATCGCGGCGCTCGACAATCCCGCACTCTATCCGAGCATCGAGCCGTTCTGGACCGATCTCGCCGCCGTCTATGCGCAAGAGATCGCTCGGCTGGGCGCGCTCGGCTGCACTTATTTGCAGATCGACGACACCAGTTTCGCGACCTTATGCGATCCGGCGCAGCGCGCGAGCCTGTCGAAGATGGGCGCCGATGGCGAGCACATTCACGAAACCTATATCCGCGTCTTCAATGCGGCGGTCAAGGATCGGCCCGCCGGCATGACCCTCGTCACCCATACCTGCCGCGGCAATCATCGCTCGGCCTGGTTCGCCGCGGGCAGTTACGACTTCATCGCCGAGACGCTCTTCAACCGGCTCGATGTCGACGGCTTCTTCCTCGAATACGACGACGAGCGCTCGGGCGATTTCGCGCCGCTGCGGTTTTTGCCGAAAGGCAAGATCGCCGTGCTCGGCCTGGTTTCCAGCAAGCGGCGCGCGCTCGAATCGAAAGACCAAATCAAGCGACGACTGGACGAGGCGGCGAAATACGCGCCGCTGGAGCAGCTGGCGCTCTCGCCGCAATGCGGTTTCTCCTCGACGCTCGACGGCAACGACCTCACCGAGGCGGAGCAATTCGCAAAGCTCAGCCTCGTGAGCGAGGTTGCGCGCGAGGTGTGGGGAACATAAGGGTTGTCATTGCGAGGAAGGCGTAAGCCTGACAAAGCAATCCAGAGATTTCACGTGTTGCTCTGGATTGCTTCGCTTCGCTCGCAATAACGGACGTACTAACGTATCGCCTCTATTGCCGCTTGCTGCAGCAACTGCAGCGCCGCGGCGCGCAGGTAATCGCGCCGCGTGCTGTCGTCGAGCGCGGCGAGATCGCCTTCGGCCTGTTCTTCTTCGACCGCTGCCTCGTCGATCGCGAGCCCGCTGGGCGCGGCGTCGACCGCCGCTTGCTTGCCGGGATGAAGGATCAGCTTCTGGACGCGCCAGTTGAGCACCTCGGCGACGAACAGCGTGTTCTCGTTGGGGCAGGCCATGCCGTGAATCCAGCCGAATTGCTTGAGTTGATGCCCGGCCTTGCCGAGCATGCCGACGATCTTGCCGTCGAGCGTCATCTTATAGATGCGGCCCGGGAAAGCGTCGGCGGTGAAGAGATATTGATGCGGCGGCGGCGAGATGCAGATCACCCAGGGTGCACCCGGCCGCAAGAGCGGCGGCGTCGACGCGGCCATCGGGTCCGCCGGCTTGTTGCCGATGATCTCGTAAGCATCGGGCGGCACCGCCACGTCGATCGTCATCTGGCGCAGGAAAGTGCCGTTGCTGTCGAAGACCTGGATGCGGCGGTTGCTGCGATCGGCGACATAGATATGGTCCTGCGCGTCGACGCCGATGCCGTGCGCGGTGTTGAACTGGCCGGGGCCGGAGCCGCGATCGCCCCATGACTTCACCCAGAAGCCGTCCTTATCGATTTTCGCGACGCGCGAATTGATATAGCCGTCGCTGATATAGGCGTTGTCCTTCGAATCGAAGGCGACGTCGGTCGGCTGGCGGAACTGATTGTCGACCGCGGGCAGCGGCGGGTTGGGATGCTTTAAGGGACCGGTGCCCTCGTCCGACGCTTCCATCTTGCGGCCGAACACCATGTCGACGAGGCCGTTGGGGCGGAACTTCACGACCATGTTCGAGCCTTTGTCGACCGCCCAGATATTGTCGTGGCGATCGGCCTTGACGCCGTGGGCGAAGGACCAAGCATAGAGGTTCTTGCCGATTTCGCGGATGAATTTCCCATCGGGCGCGAATTCCAAAAGCTGCGCTGCGGTCTCGGCGAAAGCCGGGCCGACGCTCGAGCCGCCGCGCGAGAACACGAAGACGTGACCTTTGGAATTGACGGTCACGGCCGAGGCTTCGCCAAGATACATGTCGGTGGGCAGCTTCAGAAAATCGGGTACCGAATCGAACGGGATCTGGGGCGGGCTTTGCAGCGTCGGCGCCGGTTGGGCTTGCGCCGCGGCGGCGGGCGGCTGAGCCGCCGGTCCCGCCTGCTGTGCCATCGCCGGCGCCGCGAGGGTCGATAGAATAAAGCCGAGCCAGATTTTCACTGCTTCCTCCCCAAACAGGTCGGCGGCGCGAGAGGCCGCGGTTTCGCGTTCCTATTGTGACGGCGGCGACAGAATGCGTGCAAGCGTCCTCGATCGCATTTCTCTTCGCGCCCGCCGATTGCCGCGGCAAAACCGCGAGCCTATGCTTTGCCCAATAATTCTCGCGAAATCGCGGAGGCCCGGCGGATGGCGAATTTCACGATCAACGGCCGCGACATCAGCATCGACGTCGAGCCCGATGCGCCGTTGCTGTGGGTGATCCGCGAGCATTTGCACTTGACCGGCACAAAATTCGGCTGCGGCATCGCGCAATGCGGCGCCTGCACGGTCCATATCGAGGGCGAGCCGCAGCGCTCCTGCATCACGCCGGTGAACGCGGTCGAAGGCCGCAAGATCACGACGATCGAGGGCCTATCGCCCGATTCGAGTCATCCGCTGCAAAAAGCCTGGATCGCCGAGCAGGTGCCGCAATGCGGCTATTGCCAGTCCGGCCAGATCATGGAAGCGGCGGCGCTGCTCGCGAAGAATCCGCGCCCCTCGCGCGAGCAGATCGTCGCCGCGATGAACGGGCATATCTGCCGCTGCGCCACCTATTCGCGCATCATCCGCGCGATTCAGCGCGCCGCCGGCGCAGGCAGGCAGGCGCAGCGCGCCGCGCCTGAAGCCGTGCTTGACGAAAAGCCGGCATGGGTCGTGCGGTGAAGGACGGAACGATGAACGAGACTCTCGATGTCGCCCGCACCGACAGCTGCATCCTCTCGCGCCGCAGTTTCCTCGTCGCCGCGGGCGGCGCTGCGATTGCGGTCACGCTCGGCGATGTCGCGCCGAGCCTTGCCGCGGCGAGCGCGCCGGGCTTTGCCGCCAATGCCTGGGTGACGATCGGCGGCGACGGCATCGTCACGATCATGCAGCCCGCCTCGGAGCTGGGGCAGGGCGCGATGACGGTGATGCCGATGATGCTCGCCGACGAGCTCGATGCCGATTGGCAGACGCTGCGCATCATGCCGTCGCCCGACAACGCGAAGATTTTCGGCAATCCCGTATGGAACGGCGATATCACCACCTTCGGCAGCGGCACCGTGCGCGGCTATTGGGACAAGGTGCGGCTCGTCGGCGCGCAGGCGCGCAAGGTGCTGCTCCTCGTCGCGGCGGCGCAGATGAACGTGCCGGCCGCCGAGCTCATAACGAGCAACGGCACGGTCGTCCATAAATCGTCCGGCCGGACGCTCGCCTATGGCGATCTCGCCAAAAACGCGAAGCTGCCCGATGCCTTGCCCGAGGCGACGAAAGACGATCTCAAGCCCGCCTCGGCCTATCGCTATATCGGTCGCGATCTGCAGCGCGTCGACGTGCCGCTCAAGGTCAACGGCGCGGCGACCTTTGGTCTCGACTGGCAGTTGCCGAACATGCTCTACGCCGCCGCGGTCTATCCGCCGGTCGAAGGCGAGAAGGTGATCGGCATGGAGGCCGGCGCCGCGGCCCGCGTCAAGAACATCGTCGCCATCACGCCGACGCCGTTCGGTGTCGCCATCATCGGCAAGACGCCCGAAAGCGTGCTCAAGGCCAAGTCGCTCGTCAAGGCGACGTGGAGCACGACCGCGCCCGGCCGTCGTTACACGACCGCGGACGCGGTTCAGGATTATCTCGCGATTGCCCGCGACCCCGGCAAGACGGGCGTTGCGATGTTCGAGATCGGCGACGCGCCGACGGCGATGAAGCGCGCGGCGAAGACGATCGTCGGCGAATACACCAACGATCATGTAGCGCATGCGACGATGGAGCCGACCAACGCCACGGCGCTGGTGAACGGCACCAAATGCGAGGTTTGGGTCTCGAACCAATCGCCGAGTCAATTGAAGCGCGCCGTCGGCCGCATGCTCAACATTTCGCCCGATAACGTTACCGTGCATACGCCTTATGTCGGCGGCGGCTTCGGGCGGCGCTCGGAGGGCGACGATGCGGCGCAGGCGGCGTGGATCGCCAAGATGGTGGCGGGCACGCCGCTCAAGCTGATCCGCAGCCGCGAAGACGATATCGCGACCGATTTCTTCCGGGCGATGTCGGCGATGCGGATCGAGGTCGGGCTCGATGCGGCCGGCAAGATCGTCTCCTGGCATCATCGCATCGTCGCGGCATCGGCGATCGCGCGCAGCATGCCGGCGAGCGTTTTCGAAGA
>DATGLO010000715.1:0-2241 GCA_035294105.1 Allostellaceae bacterium | reverse complement strand
GCCGCAGCTCGATCTGGAATTCGTAGATTTTGCCGGGCTCCAAGAGCTCCTGCTTGATGAAGGGATGGAACGGCCGCGCCGGATGCGAGCGCGCCGCGTCCACCTCGCGGAACGACGCCTTCAAGATGCCGCGGCTCAAGTTGCGCGGCGGACCGTCGGGCGGAATGTCCGCGAGCTTCACGAAGAACGCCGTGTCGATCTGGGACGACGACGCATGGAAGGTCACGCTCGCGGGGCCCCAGAGCCGAAGCGGCTTCTCGGCCGGCGCGGTCGTATAGGCGAGCGCGGGCTTGCCGACGGCGAGCTGCGCGTAAGAGTCCGGCATCTTGTAGCGGCGCGGTTCGGCTTCGCCGAGCGGCGCCGCGCGCTGCAAGGCCTCGCCCGCAAAATATAGCTTCGTCCATTCCGTGCGCGCGAGCGGATACTCGCTCTCATAGCGCCACTGGCGCGTGCCGCTGTCGAAGATCGCGACCGGCGGCTCGGTCATGATGCCGTTTTCGATGCCTTTCAGCCAGTAATCGAACCAGCGCAGCATCTGGCGGTTGAGGTTACGATCGGTGAGATAGCGCATATGCGACCAAAAGCCGGTCGGCGGCACGACCAGCAGCTTCTTCGGCGCGCGGATCTCGGTCCAGCCGGCGAGCTGGCCGCGCATATGCATCGCGCCGCCTTGCGGCACGATGCTCATCACCGGCGTCTTGATCTTGTCGAGCTTCGTCCAGGCCGAGCGCTCCCAATAGAACGGCCCGTCGGTCGGATGGTTCGCGATTTCGTAGTGGAGATTCATCGGCGGCAGCTTGCCTTCGACCGGCCCGGGCCAAGCGAACATATTGGTGTGATAATTGATCCAATTGTTCATGAACTCGGCGTTGTAGATGCCGCCCTGATAGCAGGCATCGCGATAGAGATCGGTCGTCGCGTCGCATTGGCAGATGCATTTGAGATGCGGCGGCTGCGACGCGGCGGCGATGTATTGGCTCCAGCTCCAATAACTGTCGCCGATCATGCCGACGGCACCGGTGCACCAGGGCTGCGCCGCCATCCATTCGATGAGGTCGTAGCCGTCGGTGCGCTCGTGCTCGTCGAACCAGCGCCACTGACCTTGGCTGAGCCCGCCGCCGCGGCCTTGCGCGATCACATGGACATAGCCCTTCGGCACGTAGAACGAGGTAGCGCCGCTTTCGATCGCGTGGCTCCAATGCGGCGGCTTGCGTTGGATGTCCTTGTTGTAGGGCGAGAGCGATAGAAGCGCGGGGTACCGGCCGTCTTGCTCGGGCCGGTAAACGTCGACCGCGAGCTTCACGCCGTCGCGCATCGTCACGTAGACGTTCTCGTCGACCTGGATGCCGGGCACCGGCACCGGCGGCGCCTTCACCAATGCGGCCGGATGGATCAGCTCGACCTTGGGGCGATCGGTTTCGCCAGCCATGTTGCCTCCCTCTTTTATTGGTCGGTTCTTTGGCACATCGGCGCGGCGGCGGCAACGGGACGATTGCCAAGCCTCGCAGGCCTACCTATCGTCCGGTCAGCTACGCAATTCGCCATAACGGGAGGTCGTCGATGAAAATTCTTTCCTTCGAGAAAAACGGGGCCGCGACCGTCGGCGCGCAAGTCGCCGAGGGCGTGGTCGATCTGACCGCTTGCCTCAGGACGACGCATCCGAATATTGCGACCGCGCATTCGGTGCTGCAGATCATTCAGTCCGGCCTCGACATCGATCGCTTCGGCGAGGAAAGCATTACCGAGCTCAGGAACACGCAGCGTCTCGCGCGCTTCGTCGTCGAGAAGCCGAAATTCCTGCCGCCCGTCACCAACCCGCCGAAGATCCTCGCCCTCGCGCTCAATTTCCAAGAGCATATCGACGAGACCAATCTCAAATTCTACGAAGAGCCGATCGTCTTCACGAAATATCCCAGCAACATGATCGGCCACGAGGGCGAGATCGAGCTGCCGCCCTTCCCGCAGAAGGTCGACGAGGAGCACGAGCTCGGCCTGATCGTCAGCAAGGATTGCCGCCACATCCGCCCCTCGCAGGCGCCGGACTACGTTTTCGGCTGGACGATCTGCAACGACGTCTCGGCGCGCAACCGCCAGCGCGAACGCGGCCAGATGGGCCAGCCCTACGCCTATGCCAAAAACCTCGCGACCTTCGCGCCGATCGGGCCGTGGATCGTCACCAAGAAAGAGCTGCCCGATCCGCGCAATTTGAAGATGGATGTGCGCATCAACGGCAAGGTCACG
>DATGLO010000714.1:0-2401 GCA_035294105.1 Allostellaceae bacterium | reverse complement strand
TTCGCGGCTCGAGATGCTGCGGCACACCTTGAAGCGCATCCATGGCGCGGCGAAAGTGCCGCCGCGCGTCGTGCCCGGCGGGCCGGTGATGCAGAACCGGATGCGCGACAACGAGGTCGATCTTTTGAAATTCCCGGCGCTCTTCGGCCACCGCAAGGATGGCGGGCGCTATATCGGCACCGGCAGCTGCGTCATCACCCAGGATCCGGATACCGGCTACGTCAATTCCGGCACCTATCGCCTGCAAGTGCATGAGCGCAATTTGCTCGGGCTCTGGAACAATCCCGGCGCGCAGGCGCGCATCATCGCCGAGAAATATTGGAAAGCAGGCAAGCCGTGCCCGATCGTCGCGACGGTCGGCGGCGATTTCCTCGTCTTCATGCTGTCCTATATGAAATTTCCCTTCGGCGTTTCGGAGCTCGACAAGGCCGGCGGCCTGCTCGGCCATCCGCTCGATGTGGTTTCAGGGCCGCTCACGGGCCTGCCGATCCCGGCGCATGCCGAGATCGCGATCGAGGGCGAAGTGCCGCCGCCGAGTGAAGAGGCGCGCAACGAAGGCCCATTCGGCGAATACACCGGCTATTACTCGGGCGGCACGCTCGGCACCGGCCGCGCCGAGCCGGTCATTCGCGTCAAGGCGATTTACTATCGCAACGATCCGATCATCCTCAACATGTCGCCGCAATGGCCGGGCGCGCCGCATCACTCGGTGCGCTTCGAAGCGGGCGGCTTGTGGGATCAGCTCGAAGCCGCCGGCGTGCCGGGCATCGCCGGCGTCTATATCCATCTCTCCGGCCTCGTCGCCGTCTCGATCAAGCAGATGTATCCCGGCCATGCGCGCCAGGCCGGCAACGCGGTGCTCGGCGCCGCGTCCTCCGCGGGCAGCCGCTTTGTCGTGATCGTCGACGACGATATCGATGCGACCAACCTCAACGAGGTGCTCTGGGCGATGACCACGCGCTCGCTGCCGAGCGAGGACATCCAGATCGCGACCGGCACGCGCACCAACGCGCTCGATCCGCGCCTGCCTCCCGAGCAGAAAGCGAGCGGCGATTGGACGAGCTCACGCGCCGTGATCTACGCCGTGCGGCCCTGGCACTGGCGCGAGAAATTCCCGATGGTCAATCGCAGCGACAAGGATCAGCGCGAGGCGATGATCGCGAAATACAAGGACGTGCTGCCGTTTCCGCGGATGTGAGTTAGCGCGCGTTGGATTTGGCTTCTACGCGACGCAGCCATCCAGAAACGTGCGTGAGGCTTCTGGATTGCTTGGCTCGCGGACAGCGAAAGGTTACACGCCCTCGCGATAGGTACCCGGCCGGGCATCCATCCACGCGCTGACCGCGTCGAGCCAGGACGGCGTGTCCTTGGGCAGAACCATCGAGACCGGGCGCAAGCGATAGTCGCTCGCCTTGCGGCCCGGCGGCTCGATGCCGCGGGCGAGCTCGCGCGCCGCTTCGATCAGGCGATGGCGCGTGCGCACGACGACGATATCGGAATTGCCGAGATTTTCCTGGGTGCGATCGTAGAGCGGCCCCATGCTCTCGGTCATGCAGATATCCTGATCCTGGAAATATTTGATGCGCTGCCAGGGCTGCTTTTCCTTCTCGAAGCCGGGCGCCACATATTCGTTCGCCTTGCTGGCGCGCGGCTCGAACGTGCCGGGCTTCAGATGCGCATGGAAATTCGTGCCCTCGTTGATGCGCGTGAGCTCCTCGTTGCTGAGCGCGCGCGCCGGATGCCAGGTGAAGGTGAAGACGAGCGAGTTCCCGTTGTCGATCGGCGTCCAGGAATGGCCTTGCAGCGGCTGATCGCCGCCCCGCGGCGGGATCGTAGTGAAGCCGGGGAAGAACCATTGCCCGACACGCCAGTAATTCTGTCCGTCCGCCGTCTCGCGCCGCGCGGCTTGGACGAGACCGCCGGGCACCGTTTTCACCTCGAAGCTAGGCGCGCCGCGACCCAAGCGCAAACTTGCGCTCGGATTGTCGTTCACCGGCAGCGAGATCGCATGGCCGTGGAGAAAGCCGAGATGCGATGAATCGATGTCGCCCTCCATGCCTTGCGTCCAATGGCAATGCTGGATGCGTTTCGCGACATGGACCTGGGCTTCGGGTAGCGTGAGCCATTCGAACTCCGGTGTCGGCGGCTGCTTGTCCCGGGGGCCGAGATAAGCCCAGACCGCGCCGTTCTTCTCGAAGCACGGATAGGCCTTCTGCTTCACATGCTGCTTGAATTGGGTTTGCGGCGGCTCGTTCGGCTGATCCGTGCAGTTGCCGTCGAGATCGTATTGCCAGCCGTGATACCAGCAGCGCAGCGCGCAATCGGCGTTCTTGCCGAAAAACAACGACGCGCCGCGATGGGCGCAGTGCTCGCCCAAGAGGCCGACCTTGCCCGCGGTGTT
>DATGLO010000713.1:0-5990 GCA_035294105.1 Allostellaceae bacterium | reverse complement strand
ACGATCTCTTGGGGCTGATGATCGGCTCCGAAGGCTTGCTTGGCGTCGTCACCGAGGTCACGGTCCGGATCTTGCGCAAGCCCCAGAGCGCGCGCGCCGTGCTGATCGGCTTTCCCGCGAATGAAAGCGCCGGCGCCTGCGTCGCCGCGATCATCGCCGCGGGCATCATCCCGGGCGGCATGGAGATGATGGACAAGCCCGCGATCCATGCGGTCGAGGCCTTCGTCCATGCCGGCTATCCCTTGGATGTCGAGGCGCTGCTCATCGTCGAGCTCGACGGGCCGCCGGTCGAGGTCGATCATCTCATCGGGCGCGTCGAGCAAATCGCGAAAGCCGAGGGCGCGGTGTCGTGCCGCGTCTCGACCAGCGACGCCGAGCGTCTGACCTTCTGGGCCGGGCGTAAGGCCGCTTTCCCCGCCGTCGGCCGCATCTCGCCCGATTACTACTGCGTCGATCCGACGATCCCGCGCAAACGCCTGTCCGACGTGCTGACGCGGATGAGCGCGATCGCGGCGCAGCACGGGCTGCGCGTCGCCAACGTCTTCCACGCCGGTGACGGCAATCTCCACCCGCTGATCCTTTACGATGCCAACAAGCCCGGCGAGATCGAAGCGGCCGAAGCCGTCGGCAGCGAGATCATGCGCTATTGCGTCGAGGTCGGCGGCGTCCTGTCCGGCGAGCACGGCATCGGCGTCGAGAAGCGCGATTTGATGGGCACCATGTTCGGCGCCGCCGATCTCGAGCAGCAGCTGCGCGTCAAATGCGCGTTCGATCCCGCGGGGCTGCTCAATCCAGGCAAGCAGTTCCCCGAGCTGCATCGCTGCGCCGAGCTCGGCCACCTTCATGTCCATCACGGCGCGCTGCCCCATCCGGGCATCGAGCGGCTTTAAGGCGGTGCGATGTGCTCGGACGAACGTCCTGCGCCTTTCAAAACGCTCGCCTTCGGCTCGCTCCTCAGGGTGAGGCGCTTTTCTTAATGCCAGCAAAAGTCTTTCTTATGCTAAGGGGCGATGCGCGGCATCGCGTCTCGAAGCACGCAAGGCGATCGTGCCTTCGGATTGGCCGGTGACTCATTTCCGCCCCTCCGACGAAACCGACCTCATCGCGATCGTGCAGCAAGCGAGCGCGAGCGAGGAGCCGATCGAGCTGATCGCCGGCGGCAGCAAGCGCGGCCTCGGCCGGCCGGTCCAACTGCCGCATGTGCTCGATCTCGGCGCGTTCTCGGGCATCCGGGATTACGAGCCGGCGGAGTTGGTGCTCACCGCGGGCGCCGCGACGCCGCTCAGCGAGATCGAGGCGGCGCTCGATAAGGCGAATCAGATGCTCGCTTTCGAGCCCGGCGATTGGCGCGCGCTTCTCGGTACGCGCGACAACTCCCCGACCATCGGCGGCACGATCGCCTGCAATCTCGCCGGACCGCGGCGCATCCGCCAAGGCGCGGCGCGCGATCATTTTCTCGGCCTCAAGGCGGTGAGCGGGCAGGGCGAGGCGTTCAAGGCCGGCGGCCGCGTCGTCAAGAACGTCACCGGCTACGATCTTTGTAAGCTGATCGCCGGCTCTTACGGCACGCTCGCGGCGCTGACGGAGGTGAGCGTCAAAGTGCTGCCGCGGCCCGAGGCGACGCGCACGGCCGCGCTCGCCGGCCTCGATGTGACGCGCGCGGTCGCGGCGATGACGCAAGCGCTCAACTCATCGCACGAGCCCACCGGCGCGGCATATCTGCCCGCAGAGATTTCATCCGGCGGCAACGCGCTCACCTTGATCCGCATCGAAGGGCCGGTACCGTCGGTCGAAGCGCGCGCGGCGGCGCTGCGGCGCGAGCTCGCCGCTTTCGGGGATGGCGAGATTTTCGCGGGCGACGCGTCAATTAAGCTGTGGCGCGATATCGGCGATGTCGCGCCGCTGGCGGCGCAAAGCGATGCCGCGATCTGGCGCGTCTCGATCGCGCCGAGTGCCGCCCCAGCGCTGATCGCCACGCTGAGCCGCGCGCTCGATCTGCGCTACTTCCTCGATTGGGGCGGCGGCCTTGTGTGGCTTGCCGTGGCAGAGGTCCAAGATGGCGGCGCGGCGGTCATCCGGGGCGCGCTCGGCAGCGGTCATGCGCGCTTGATACGCGGCAGCGCCGCGTTGCGTGCGGCCGTGCCGGTGTTCCAGCCGCAAGCGGCGGGGCTCGCGGCGCTCTCGGCGCGCGTCAAGGAAAGCTTCGATCCGAAGCGCCTCTTCAATCGCGGCCGGATGTACGCCGGCCTCTAAGCGATGCAGACGAATTTCTCGCTCGCGCAACTCACCGATTCCGACACGCAGGAAGCCGACAAGATCCTGCGCGCCTGCGTCCATTGCGGCTTCTGCAACGCGACCTGCCCGACTTATCTCGAGCTCGGCGACGAGCTCGACGGTCCGCGCGGCCGCATTTATCTGATCAAGGATATGCTCGAGCACGATCGTGCGCCGAGCCCCAAGCTGGTCTCGCATATCGATCGCTGCCTCTCTTGCTACGCCTGCATGACGACCTGCCCGTCGGGCGTGAATTACGGGCATCTCGTCGATCAGGCGCGGCATCGCATCGAGGAGCAGTATCGTCGCCCGCTCGCCGATCGCCTGTTGCGCGGGTTTCTCGCCGCGGTGCTGCCGCGGCCGGCGCTGTTCCGCGCAGCGCTCATGTTCGCGGCGCTCGCGCGGCCGGTGCGCGGCCTCCTGCCGGCGCGGCTCAAGGCGATGCTCGCCCTGGCGCCGTCACTGCCGCCGGCGCCGTCGGCGCTGACGCGCGCGCAGGTCTTTCCCGCGCAAGGCACACGCAAGCATCGCGTCGCGCTGCTGCGCGTTTGTGCGCAGGATGTGCTCGCGCCGCGCATCGACGAGGCGACCATTCGCTTGCTGACACGACACGACTGCGAGGTCGCGTTCGTTCCAGGCCAGGCTTGTTGCGGCTCGCTCACGCATCACATGGGCCGCAATGCGCGGGGCATGATGCGCGCCGCGATCGATGCGTTCGTGCGCGAGATCGAGACGCACGGCCTCGACGCCATCGTGATCAACGTCTCGGGCTGCGGCGCGACGGTGAAGGAATACGGCTATCTTTTCCGCGACGAGCCGGCCTACGCCGCGAAAGCCGCGCGTGTGTCGGCGCTGGCACGCGATGTTTCGGAATTCGTCGCCGGCATTGGCCTCAAGTCCGCACGCCGTGAGCCTGGCCTGCGCATCGCCTATCACGCCGCCTGCTCGCTCCAGCACGGTCAGCGCATTCTTTCGCAGCCGAAGGCGCTGCTGACGCAAGCCGGCTTCACCGTCCTCGATATTCCCGAAGGGCATATCTGCTGCGGCTCGGCCGGCACCTACAACATGCTGCAGGAGAAATTGTCGGCAGCGCTGCGCATGCGGAAGCTTAGAAATATCGCCGCGACCAAGCCGGATGCGGTCGCGACCAGCAATATCGGCTGCATCATGCAGCTCGGCTCAGGCGGCGACTATCCCGTGGTTCACATCGTCGAGCTTTTGGATTGGGCGACGGGCGGACCCGCTCCGCAAGCGCTTAGCGCACTCTCGACCAGCGCGGCAGCAGAATAGAGAGCGCGAGCGCGACGGCGCCGACGAGCGCCGGCAGCAGCCAATCATGCTCGCCAGCGGCGACGCGGCCGCCGGCCGCGCCGAGGCTCACATAGGCGATGGTCATCGGCAACTGTCCAAGGAACGAGCCTAGCGCGTAGCCGCCGAGCGACAGGCGCGTCAGGCCGAGCGCGTAGTTGGTGAAGCTGTGCGGGATCACCGGGATGAGACGCAGCATCGTCACCGCGCGCCAGCCGCCGGCCTCGGCGCGCTGCAGCACCGGGCCGAGCTTCGGCAGGCTTTCGAGATCGATCATGCCGCTGTTGACGTAGCGCGCGATGAGGAAGCCTGCGATCGCGCCCAAGACGCTGCCGGTCGCTGCCCAGACGAGGCCCCACCAGAAATCGAACGCGCCGCCAGCGACCAAGCCCATAAGGGTGCGCGGCACGAAGAATAGGCTCGCGAGGACGTGCAACAACAGAAAGAACAGCGGCGCCAGCGCGGAATGTGCCTCGATGGCCGAGCGGATCGCGTTCGGATCGAGGGCGGTGCGGTTGAGCCATACCGCGATCATGCCGACAACGAGCAGCATCAGGACGAAGAGCCGGCCGGCGAGACGCAGGCGGGATAGCGGCGGGCGGTCGGCCGAAATCGTCATGAGCCCGTTCTCGTGCCGCGCAGCGCGATCGCCTCGCTCGCGGGTTCTTCGGCGAGCAGCATCGGTACTTTCGCGCGGCGCTGCAGCCACATCACGCCGAAGAGATCGACGATGCCGACCCACAGCCGGTCGAAGGTGCCGTAATTCGATTTGCCGCGCTGGCGCGGGCGGTGATTGACCGCGACCGATTCGACGATGCCACCCTCGCGTAAGACGAGCGCCGGCAGGAAGCGGTGGTTGTGATCGAAGAAAGGCAAAGAAAGATAGAGATCGCGCCGCAGCAGCTTCAGGCCGCAGCCGGTATCGGGCGTGCGATCCTTCAGCATCCCGCCGCGCACCGCATTGGCGATGCGCGAGGAGAAGCGCTTCACCGCCGTATCGCGCCGCTTTTGGCGAAAGCCGGCAAGCAAGAGCTTCTCCGCGGCGGGCGTCGCGCGAGCCCGCTCCCATAATTTGCGGATATCGGCGGGATCGTTCTGGCCGTCGGCGTCGAGCGTCGCGATCCAAGCGCTGCGCGCCGCCACGACGCCGCTCCGGACCGCGGCGCTCTGGCCGCAGCTGCGCGCATGGCGCAGCAACCTGACCCGGCCGTCCGCCATCGCCTTCCGCACCGCGGCCGCGGTGTCGTCGCTGCTGCCGTCGTCGACATAGACGATCTCGTAATCTGCATGGCCGTCGAGCGCGGCGCGAATTTCCGCGACCAGCGGCGCGACGTTCGGCGCTTCGTTGCGCGCGGGAATGACGACCGAGAGTTCCATGAGTGGAGGCGGTTTAGCACGATTTGCCGGGTACTTAAACGCTTTCCGGGCCGCGGGCTGCCGCGGCCGTTGTTGGCGAAAACCGTTTGCGCCCATATAATTCCGTCCATGCGTCGGGCGATTTTGCCAATTTTTATCGCGCTCGCGGGCTTGGCCTCGGTCGGGGCCCCGGCGCCGGCGCGCGCGGGCCAGGACGATCCGCGCCTGCCGCAGCTTTTTGTCGCGCTCAAGGCCGCGCAATCGCCCGGTTGGGCCAACGCGATCGAGGCGGAGATCACGCACATCTGGGCGGAAAGCAGCGATCCCGAGACGCAGCAGCTGATGGAAAAGGGCCTAACCGCGATGGCCGAGGACGAAGACCAGGCGGCGCTCAAGGCATTCGATGCCGTCGTCGCGCACGCGCCCAATTTCGCTGAAGGCTGGAACAAGCGCGCGACGGTCGAATTCCTGCTCGACGATTATCAGGCGAGCATGGCTGATATCGCACACACGCTGCAGCTCGAGCCGCGGCACTTCGGCGCGCTCGCGGGGTTGGGCCAGGTGGAATTGGCGCTCGGCGACAAGGCGGCGGCGCTCAAAGCCTTCTCGCAAGCGTTGGCGATCGATCCGCATCTCGGCGACGTCGCCGATACGGTGGCACGCTTGAAGAAAGAGCTCGAAGGCAAGCCGGTCTAAACGCCGGGCCGGTAGGAGGGATTATGTTTCTGCGCAATTTCTGGTACGTCGCCGCTTATGCACGCGAAGTCGGCGCGGCACCGCTGGCGCGCACCATCCTGGGCGAACCGGTGCTGCTTTATCGCGCGGAATCGGGAGCGGCGGTCGCGCTCGAAGACCGCTGCTGCCATCGCAACCTGCCGCTGTCGATGGGCGCGCGCGAGGGCGATGCTATCCGCTGCGGCTATCACGGCCTCAAATTCGACGCACAAGGGCGGTGCATCGAGATCCCGGGGCAGAAAGAGATTCCGCCGGACACGCGCGTCAAGAGCTATCCGCTGGTCGAGAAGTTCAACTTCGTCTGGCTGTGGATGGGC
>DATGLO010000712.1:0-3414 GCA_035294105.1 Allostellaceae bacterium | reverse complement strand
TTGCCCTCGGGCGTATCGAAGCGCGCGCCGTCGACGTCCTTCTCGAGATTGCGGACGATCTGCGTATCCGCGTCCCCGGCAAAGCGGGCGCATTTGAAATTCGTCGGCAGGGTGACGAGCAGCTCGTTCATCTTGCCGTCGGGCGGGCGGATCGCCTGCGGATCGGGGCTGTTCAAGGTGATCTTGTTCGGATCGACCGAATCCCAGACGCGCGGATCGGTAAAAGCCGGCTCGAGCGCCTTGCAGTCGAGCCCGGGAATGCGCTTGAGATAGGGCAGTGGCGGCATGTTCATGATCGACATGCAGGGGACGCGCGATTTGCCGACGCGATCCAGAAGCTCGCGCACGCCGGGCGAGCGGTATTGCGGCTCTTGCATGCAGAGACCGACCAGATCGTAGTCCTTCGGATCGACGCTCTCGGCCGGGCCCGCGGTCACCTTACCGGGCAGCTTTCTCGATTCGAGCAGCACCGGCTCCTTGCGGCCGCGCACCGGCAGGATCACCTTGAAGCCCTCGGTGCCGATGAGATCGGCCTCCGCCGGCAGGCAAACCAGATGGATGGAGTGACCGCCGAAGAGCAGCTTCGAGGCAAGGAGCGAGCCGTAAGACGCGCCCATAAGCAGGATCTTGTAGGCCATGGATTTCTCCCGTCGCGTATGAGTTCCGAGACCCGCGCTCGAAGCCCCATGGTACGCCTGACCCGCGCCGGCACAAAGGGGAGAGAAAGCGCGCAAAAAAATGGCCGCCCGCGCGAGGCGGGCGGCCCGTGTCGCACAATCTGCGTGTGGCTTAGGCGCGGCGCATTAAGCCCGCGACGCTATTGCCGGCGCTTACCATCAGCAGCGACGTGCCGATCGCGAGGTCGCCGACCAGCGCCAGGATCACAGAGTGCAAGCCGATGAGGGCGAGAATGCCGAGAACGATCGCGCCGACGCCGATCATGATCTGCGCGCCCGCCGAGACGCTCGTCGCCTGGCGCATCACCGATTGCGTGACGACGCTCATCCCGGCGCTATCGCTTTGGATGCTCGAGGCGCGCACTGTCGCGCCGGCGCTCAGCAGCAACGTCCCGCCGAAGACAACCAGCGCTGCCGCCGAAAGCACCACGGTCACCGGCGTCAGCAACCCGAGGATGCCGAGTACGACGCCCGCGCCACCGGCCAGGAATTCGAGCGTGATCCCGCCGCCGATCGCACCGGGCTTCACCATCCCGGCTTCTTCGGCAACGAACAGCTCGGCATATTCGCTCACGGTGTTGGCACCTTGCATGAGGATGGACGCACCGATGACGATTGTCGCGATTGCGAGCATCGCACCTTCGGCGGTCCCGGCGAGGCCGATGACCGAAAGGACGATAATCGCGATAGCGCCGACCGACTCGGTGAGCGGCGCCACCGTCACCATGTCGAAACCGCGTTCGTGGGTATCCGTGTGAGGAACCGTTACCATTGTTACTCTCCACTCCATAACGGCGTAAGCTTGGCCCCCGACTAGCCGAAGCTGCTGCGCCTGAAGAATTCCTGCTCCCCTATGGAAACGGGATGCCCCCGACCCAGTTCCGCTTGCGTGCATGACATGGTTTTCATGCGCGGAAGCATTGTGACAAAGCAAGCCTGGACCCAGCCGTGGCCCGCACCCTTGCCGCGGCACGCCGATGGGCTAGGGTGCCAGGGTGAGCACGAGCAAAACCAAAACCGACGTTTGGCGCGCGGCGAGCGCGCTCGTCGTCGAGCATGGCGGCGAAGCCCGTTTCGTCGCGCGGCTGCGTGCCGACACGCTCTTGAAGCAATACGATGTCGACGGCCATCTTCTCTGGAAACGCATCGTCCGCTGCGTGCGCGAGCTACAGCGCGAGAAGCCGCTTCAGGGCGAATGGCTGAATTGAGACAGTCGCCGATAGCTGACGGCAGATAGCTGGTAGCTAAGCGCCCTACTTCTCGCCGAGCTTTTTGCCCGCAACGCGCAACGCGCGGCCGAGGCGGAAGGCGGCCTTTGCCGTACCGCCCTTGATCGCTGGCGGCGGGGCGGTCGCGTCCTTCGCTCGCTTCAAGGAGCGGCCGAGACGAAAGACATGATCGCTCCAATCTCCTTGCGGCACGCCCTCTTCTTCCAGCTTCGCTTTGAGACCGGCGCTGAGCCGCCGCGCATTCGCGCGCTCGGCCTCGGTCGCGCCGCCATCGCGGATGACGGCAACGAGCGCGCGCAGCTTGCGGCGAATATCCTCGGGATTCACGGAAGGCCTTTCATGCTTCCTATTATGCTATTATGCCTCGCCGCGCCGAATCGGCCTATGATCGGGCCGGGAGGACATCATGGAAAAGCTGCCGCGCGGCGCGAATTTTTTGCGGGCCAAGGCGCTTTGGGAGCTCGGGCTTAACTTCGCCGGCGATCCCACGACGCCTTATGGCGGCAATCGCGATGTTTGCATCACCATCGGCAACGGTTCGGGCGAAGAGTTCCGCCCGTTCCTCAGGATGGCCACCGGTTCGCCGATCCTCGCCCATGCCGTCGCCAAGGGCACGCTCGAGATGGCCTTCGTCAATCCGTCGGCCTTCCTGACGCAAGCCTATCGCGGCGTCGGGCTTTTCAAGGCGCCGCTGCCCTTGCGCGTCGTCGGCGTGTGGCCGACCTGGGACTGGTTCGTCTTCTCGGTGAAGAAGAGCCTCGGCTTCAAGACGCTCGCCGATATCAAGCGCGCGCGCTTTCCGCTGCACGTCTCCGTCAAGGAAGACGTGACCCATTCGACGCGCGTCCTGACCGAGCAGGTACTGGCCCTTTACGGCTTCAGCCTCGCCGATATCGAGGCTTGGGGCGGCAAGCTCCATATGAGCGGCAGCCCCTCCGATCCGCGCCGCATGGAGCCGATGCGCGCGGGCGTGCTCGATGCGGTGTTCGACGAGGCACTGGTCATCTGGTTCGACGAAGCGCTGCAATGCGATCTCGTGCCCTTGGAGATCGAGCCCGAGATATTCGCGCGGTTGGCTAAACTCGGCTGGCGCCGGGGTGTCGTGCCGAAAAGCAAATTCCCGCGCCTTGCCGCCGATACGCCCTGCATCGATTACAGCGGCTGGCCGCTTTATGCGAACGCCGCGCTCGATGCCGAGACGGTCTACAAGGTATGCGCCGGCTTCGCTGCGCGAAGCGAGGAGATTCCCTGGGAAGACAGCTTCACCGGCGTGGTGAGCCAGGTGTGGCGCGAAACCGCGGCGACGCCCTTCGACGTGCCGCTCCATCCCGGCGCGGAGCGATTCCTGAACGAGGGGCTTAAATAGAGGCGATGCCGGCGATCGGCTTCTCGCTTGATCGAAATTGTAGCTGTAGCTGCGCTGTATGGCATTACTTTGCCGAAATTGCGCCACGCTGCTGCCATCTTTCGCCGCACAATCACTGACCCGCTTCATCGCAAATTATGAT
>DATGLO010000711.1:0-3482 GCA_035294105.1 Allostellaceae bacterium | reverse complement strand
TTGCCCTCGGTCATCGTCGGCGAGAGCGCCGGCATCAGCACTTCGATCGGCATCGCTTAGGCCTCGACGTAGACGTCGGTCCACAGCTCCGACGGATCGGGCTCGGGTGAATCCTGCGCGAACTCCGCGGCGGCGGTGACGATGTCCTTTATCTCTTTGTCGATCCCTTTGAGCTTCGCCTCGTCGGCGAGATTGGCTTCGATCAGGCGATTCTTCGCCTGATCGATCGGATCGTGCTCCTGGCGCATCCGGTTGACTTCGTCCTTGCTGCGATATTTCGCCGGATCGGACATCGAATGGCCGCGATAGCGATAGGTCTGCATCTCGAGGATGTAAGGGCCTTTGCCGGAGCGGACATACTCGACCGCTTCCTCGGCGGCTTCCACCACCGCAAGGACGTTCATTCCGTCGACCTGACGGCCCGGAATGCCGAAGGGGGCGCCGCGGCCGAAGAGATCGTGCGAAGCCGAGGCGCGCGCCTCGGAAGTACCCATGCCGTACTTGTTGTTCTCGATGACATAGAGCACCGGCAGCTTCCACAGCGCCGCCATGTTGAAGCTCTCGCTCACCTGGCCCTGATTCATCGCGCCGTCGCCCATGAAGGTGACGGAGATAAGGCCGTTGTTGCGATAGCGATGCGCGAAGCCGAGGCCCGTGCCGATCGGCACTTGCGCGCCGACGATGCCGTGACCGCCGAAGAAATTCTTCTCGCGGCTGAACATGTGCATCGAGCCGCCTTTGCCTTTGGAATAGCCGCCGCGCCGGCCGGTCAGCTCGGCCATGACGCCTTTCGGGTCCATGCCCGCGGCCAGCATGTGGCCATGATCGCGGTAGGAGGTAACGATCGTGTCGCCCTCTTTGACCGCCGCCATCACCCCGACCACGACCGCTTCTTCGCCGATATAGAGGTGGCAGAAGCCGCCGATCAGCCCCATGCCGTACATCTGCCCCGCCTTCTCTTCGAAGCGGCGGATGAGCAGCATGTCGCGATAGAGCTTCAGGAGCTGTTCGGGGGCGATCTCGGGCTCTGCGCCGGTTGCCTTGCGCAGCGGTTTGACCTTGCGTGTCGCAGTCGCCATAGCGGTTTGCTGGCCCCTTCTATTTGCATTGTGGCGCGCCCGCGCCAGGAGAAAGCGCAGATTGACTCGCGGTCCTTAACAAGGCAACAACCCTGTGGACAAATTATTGTTTTGCAACACAAAATGAAACTTAACCGAATATCAGTTAAGTGATTTGGAATCGAAGCCGAGTGGGCAAGTTGCAGTTGCGAAGGCGCGCCGATTGGGAGCGGCGATCAACAAAAAAATAGTCGCCCCGCATTACTGCGACCTCGTATCGTCGAAGGCCCGATAGACTCAACCGCCGGAACGAGGCGGCTGCTCCGGCCTGCCCCTGAGGCGTATACAATTCCGCCGCGTCAGCGAGTCGGCGGATTGAAGATCACGACCTCGTCCGGGCCGACGAGGTTGAGCTCGGCGCGCGCGCTCTGATCGAGCAGATCGGGATCGATCTTGCTGCGCATCAGGTTGACGCGATGCTCCAGCGGCTGGCGCTCCGCCTCAAGCGTCGCCAAGGTCGCATGCGCCGCGTTGATTTGCTGCGTCAGCCGCAGCCAGGCGATGAGTCCGCGATCGCCTTGAACGAGGTGATAGGCAAAGTAGACGACCAGGCTGATGCCCAAGATCGGGCCGACAATCAGCCGCGCGCGCAGGCGAATCGCATCCAACACGAACATTCGACCAGAGAATCACGGCGGATTCACCGTGTCAATGCCGAGTCGCCTTCAATTAAGGCACGAGTCGCTTTTCTTGACTCGGGCTTTGCGACAAACCTAGCCTCCACTTGCCGCTCACGACTCGTCATGCAGGGGGAGATATGGCCAAGCACATCCCGGGACCGCTCTATGTCGAGCAGCTCGGCGCCACCGGGGTGCCGATGATCTTTTGCCATTCGACGCCCGACGACCATCGCCTCTGGATGTATCAGACCGCGCATTTCTCCTCCTGGTATCGCTGCCTCGCCGTCGATCTGCCCGGCTATGGGCGCTCGCCGGCGCCGCAACCCGGCTTAAGGATCGAAGACATGGCCGAGGCGTGCTGGGAGGTGGTCGACCGCGTCACCTCGGGCGGCGCCATCATCCACGGCAATTCGCTCGGCTCCCGCGTCGCGCAGTGGATGGCGGCGATGCAGCCGAAGCGCACCCTCGCCGTCATCCTCTCGGGCACCGGCTTCGGCGGCTCGTCGGCGAATATGGAGCGCTGGGCGAAGCGCTATCGCGAGGAAGGCATTGCGCTGCGCCGCCGCCAGGTGATCGAGCATTTCGCACCCGAGCTGCAGAACGAGAAACGGCTACAGCATTACGCCGACATGGTTTGCGCTCTCAGCAATGACGGCACGCTGGACAGCATCATCGCCGTCAACGAGGCGCTCGCCTTACACTACCCGCCCGACCTCTTGTCGCGCATCACCTCGCCGACCCTCGTCGTCGCCGGCACCAAGGATTTCAGCTTCGGCACGGTGCACGAGCACAAGAAGCACATCCCGCAATCGGTGCTACGCACGATCGAGGGTGCCGGCCACGGCGTGCCGATCGAAGCGCCGGCGGAATACGACCGGCATTGCATCGAATTCCTCTCGTCGATCGGCCTCTTCCCAGGCCAGCATCCATGAAACCGTACGCCATCGCCGCGACACTTGCGGCATTGCTCTTCACCGCTCTTGCCATGGCTCTGCCGGCTTTAGCCGAGGAGCCGGTCACCTTGCGTTTCGCCCTTCCCGGCAGCGGCACCTTCTCGCCGACCTGGAGCCAGATGCTGCAGCCCTGGATCAACAAGGTCGAAGCGGATTCCGACGGCACCTTGAAGCTGCAACCCTTCTTCGGCAACGCGCTGGCCGATCTCTTCAACATCTATGACCGCATCGTCAGCGGCGCCGCCGATCTCGGCAGCGGCGTGCAGGGCTCGATCGGCGGCAAGTTCCCCGGCTCGAGCGTCGTCGAGCTGCCGTCCGATATCGGCGGCCGCGACGGGGCCGCGGCCTTCTGGAAAATCTATCAGGACGGGCTTATCGCGAGCGAGTATCGCGACGTGAAGGTGATCGCGCTGTTCGTCTATCCGCAATCCTTCCTCAACGCCAACAAGCCGGTGGCACGGCTCGCCGACGCCAAGGGCTTGCGCTTCGCGACGTTGACAAAGGCCGATGCGGGCATGGCGCAGCGCTTGGGCGGCGCGCCGCTCAGCACCAATCCGATGGAGGTTTACGGCATCCTCCAGCATCACGGCGCCGACGGCGTGATCATCGGCTGGCTCGGCCTCGTCGGCTTCAAGCTCGACGAGGTGACCGATCATCACCTTGTCGTCGGCCTCGGCTCGGGCGGCGGCTTCATCCTCATGAACAAGGACGCTTACGCGAAGCTGCCGGCCAAGGCCAAAGCGGCGATCGACAAGAATTCCGGCTATAACGCCTCGCGCGACGATTTCGGC
>DATGLO010000710.1:0-3753 GCA_035294105.1 Allostellaceae bacterium | reverse complement strand
GGGCGGCGCAGCAAGGTCAAAACGCTGAAGGCAGCGCGTCCGGTGCGCTCGCGCTGCGGCGCGACGTGGCCGGGATAATAGTCGTGGAGGTTCTGGCCGATATGCTTCGGATCGGGCCGCACGAACAAGATCAGCGCGATGCCCGGCAGGATGAGGCAGGGCAGCATGAACCAGCCGAGGCCGAGCGGGTCCATGCCGACGCGCGCCGAAATGGTTTGGGCGATGCTGATCACCATCGGGCTGATCACGAGGCCAAAGAGCGAGCCGGTCGCGAGATAGCCGAGCGCCGTCGCGCGATGCGAGGGCGGGAACATATCGGTCGCGGCGACGCGCAGTTGCTGCGACGCGTTCATGCCCATGCCGAAGATTAGGATGCCGATGACGAAGAGCGCGAAGCTCGACCAGCTCATCGACGTGCCGACGACCAGCGTGCCGAAGAGCGCGAGGCACAGGCCCATCAGGATGCCCGGCTTGCGGCCGTAAGTGTCGGTGATCTTGCCGACGGGATAGGCGACGAGGAAGCGACTCAAGCCTACGAGCCCGACCGAGACGCCGACGAGATCGGGCGAGCCGGTCAAGGTCAGCACCATCAGCGGCCCGAAGCTGTAGGTGAAGGACATGCCCGCGCCGGTGAAGGTCAGCGCCAGCGCGAACAGCGTCATGTTGCGCTTGATGACGAACGGGACGCGGAAATGCGCGGGGGCGGTTTGTTCTTGGGCGGCGCTCACGGGCGCGAGATTAGCAGACGGCGATGGCGGGACAATCGATCGTAGCGGTTACAGAAATTTAGCGGAGCGACCTTGAGTCGACGCCAGCGGGTGTGTATATGATACACATATGCGGAGTGCGGACGTTATCCGGGCGATTGAGGCCGCCGGCTGGAGGCTAAAGCGGGTCCGCGGCGACCATCACCAGTTTCGCCATCCCGATCGTCCCGTCGTCGTCACCGTTCCGCATCCGGTGAAGGATTTGCCCATTGGCACGCTCAAGAGCATTGAGCGGAAGTCGGGCGTGAAATTGCGATAGGAGCTATGCCATGAGCATCGTCTATTTTCCGGCAATCATCGAACGCGGCAAGCGCCGCGGCTATGGCGTGTTTTTTCCCGACTTGCCTGGTTGCGTAAGCGCCGGAGACACGCTTCAGGAGGCGGCACGTAAGGCCGAAGAGGCACTTGCCCTTCATCTTGAAGGGATGGCCGAAGAGGGCGAGAACATTCCCGAGCCCAGCAATCTCGATCGCCTCCCGCGCGATCCAGACGTCAAGGAGGCCGCACGCATTCTTGTGCGTGGCGCCATTCCGAGCGATCGGGTTCTGCGCGTCAATGTGACCTTGCCGGAGGATCTGCTGCGCCGGATCGATGCGCATACCGGCAATCGCTCGCGCTTTCTTGCCGAAGCGGCCGAGCGCGCGTTGCGCAGCCGGTCTCATTCCAAAGCATCTTAACGAGGAAACACACGCATGCCCACCAACACGACGCCTGCCGTCAATCCCAATGTCACGCGCTCGCGCCTCGTTCTGGAGGTCGCGTCGGAAATGGTCGGCGGCACGGCGGCCGATCCGGTACCGGATTATTTCCAGGCGAAGGTGATCCTGCGCCATAACAAGGGCGGCAAGCCCGTCACCTTGTTCGCCGTAAGCTCGGCCGAGGGCATCTTTGCCGTCGCCAATCGCGAGGCCGATCTCGCGATGATCAATCCGGCTTGCGTGCTGTCGGTCGCGGTGAAGGGCAAGGGCATCTTCAAGGAGCCCCTGCCGCTCCGCGCCGTGACCGTGATCCCGTCCTGGGATCAGTTCGTCTTCGCCGTCCGGCCTGAAACCGGTATCACCTCTTTTGAGGAGATCGCGGCGAAGAAGCCCAAGCTCCGCATCATGATGCGCGGCGCGCTCGATCACACGCTGCATCACATGTTCGACGACGTTGCCGCGGCCGCGGGGTTCTCGCGCGACGACATCGCCAAATGGGGCGGCGAGGTCTTGAAGAAAGGCTCGGTGCCGTGGCCGCATACGCCGACCTTCAAGGCGCTGATCAACGGCGAGGTCGATGCGCTCTTCGACGAAGCGGCGCATTCCTGGGTGCCGCAAGCTCTCGATGCCGGCATGCGTATCTTGTCCCTCAGCGAAAGAACGGTGCAGACGCTCGAAGCCATGGGCTATCGCCGCGCGATCCTGCCGAAGTCGGCCTATCCGAAATTGCCGGCCGACGTTCTGTCGATCGATTTCAGCGGCTGGACGGTGTTCGTGCGCGCCGACGCCGACGACAAGATGGTCGAGCAGATCTGCGCCGGGATCGAGGCGCGCAAGATGCGCGTGCCGTGGGAAGAGCCGGGCGACCTGCCGGTCGAGCGCATGGCGCAAGAGGCGATCGACACGCCCCAGGTCGTGCCGCTCCACCCCGCCGCCGAACGCTACTGGAAAAGCCGCGGGTTTCTGTAGGCGCTTTCGCGCTGGGTAACCCGATTCTCAAAATCGCATCACATCGACCGTCACTGCCGGGCTTGTCCGGCCATCCATAAGTTTTTGGGAAGCCGTGGATGCCCGGAACAAGCCCGGGCAGACGAATATTCATGAACGGCCGGAATCGTGCTTGACTTGGTACTAACAAGTACCGTATTTTGGTACCGATAAGTACCAAGGAGCGAAGCCATGGCCAATTCCTCGAACGCCGGCGATCCGGTCCCGGCGGGGCCCAATATCGGGCGCGTTTTGCTGCTCGATATCGCCTTGCCGGCGCTGACCGTATTTCTGCTTCAGCGCAATGGCTTCCTGCCGCTGCAAGCCTATGCGGCCGCGAGCCTCTTTCCGATCGGCTCCGTGCTTGGCGCCTGGCGGCGGCGGCGGAGTGTCGATGTTGTCGGCATTGGGGTCGTCCTCGGCATCGCAAGCGGCATCCTCGTCGGCCGCCTGACAACCGATCCCCGTTTCGCGCTCGTGCGCGCGGCGCCGGGCTTCGCGGTTTTCGGCATCGCCTGCTTTGTCTCGCTCGCGACGAAGCGGCCGCTGATGTTTTTTGTCGCTCGCGCCTTCGCGGCGGGCGGCGATCCGCAGAAGATCGCTCAGTGGAATCAGCGGCTCGGCCAACCGCGATTTCACGCCGCGATGCGCCGGCTGACCCTGGTGTGGGGCACGAGCTCGCTGATCGAATCCTGCGCCGCGTTTGCTTGCGCTTTCCTGCTGCCGGGGCAGATCTCCTTGATCGTCGAACCGCTGCTCGCTTTCGCCATTCTCGGCGCGCTGCTGGCGTGGTCGCGCTCGCTCCAACGCCGTGCGCAGCCGATCGAGCCCGCCCTCCTTTCAGTCACGCCGGAGAACAGCCATGCCTGACAGCCTGCTCGTCTCATCGCCCGATACCGCGTCGCGCGATGTGTTTCATCAGTCCTGGTATCCGCTCGCGCTGAGCGGCGAGGTGACAGCCGAAAAGCCGCTCGGCGTGGATTTCCTCGGCTCGCGCGTCGTCACCTATCGCGACGCCGCGGGCAAGCCGGTGGTGCAGGGGGCGTATTGTCCCCATCTCGGCGCCGATCTCTCGCTCGGTGCGATGATCGAGGGCGGGCTGCGCTGCCCCTTCCATCATTGGCGCTTCGGCGCCGACGGCCGTTGCGCGCATATTCCGACCGGTGATCGCATCCCGGCGAACGCGACCGTTCCGGTCTATCCCAGTTCCGAAGCCTGGGGCATTGTCTGGGCCTTCAACGGCACGACGCCGCTCTTCGCGCCGCCGGGCATCCCCGACGCCGGCGAGGAAAATCTCGTCA
>DATGLO010000709.1:0-4101 GCA_035294105.1 Allostellaceae bacterium | reverse complement strand
TCTTGACGGCGGTAAAGCCGCGCGCGACCGCTTCCTTGGCGAGCGCGGTTAGATCGTCGAGCGAACGCAGCCGCGGCCGGCCGAGGACCTTCTCGAAGAGGTCGCCATGCCGCACGCGGAAGCTGCCGAGATGCGACCAATAGAGCCGCATGCGCTCGCGCGTCGGGCCGCCGAAGAGCGCATGCACCGGCACGCCGAGCGCTTTCGCTTTCACGTCGAGGCAGGCATTCTCGATCGCGGCGATCGCCTGGTTGGCGAGGCCGCCTTTCGCCAGCTCGGTCATGCCGTGGAGGGAAGCGCTGATCTTGCCGACGGCGCGCGGGTCCATGCCTTGGACGATCGCGGCGTAGCGCGGGATGAGCGCGCTGACGCTGCCGCTGATGCCGAAATTGTCGATGTATTCGGACCATCCGTTGAGGCCTTCGTCGGTGCGGAGCTTCAGGAAATAAAAAACGCGCCAGCCGGCGTCGGCGGCGATGGTTTCGATGGCTGTTATCTTCATTGCAACTCTCTTTTCGCGCCGTCATGGCGAGGAGCGAAGCGACGAAGCAATCCGGAAATCCGGACGTTGCCGTGGATTGCTTCGCTTCGCGCGCATTGCCGGCATCAGGGTCTTACCACGTGCCGTAGCGGCTCGCCGTTGAGGCGGCGGGCGACATTGTCGCCGACGACCTGCGCGAGGCGCCGCGCGGTCAGCGATCCCGGAGCGCCCGCCATATGCGGCGCGATGATGAGATTGGGTGCATCCCATAAGGGATCGCTTGCGGGCAGCGGCTCGGGCTCTGTCACGTCGAGCCCGGCGCCCAGGATCGTGCCGTCGCGCAAGGCCGCGTTCAGCGCCGCTCCATCGACGATCGAGCCGCGCGCGATGTTGACGATGACGGCGCTGCGCTTCATCAGCGCGAATTCGCGCGCGCCGATGAGATGGTGCGTCTCGGCGCTGGCGGCGAGCGCGACGATGATCGCGTCGGCGCGCGGCAGCACGGCGTGGAGCTCGCCGATCGCCAGGCTCTCGTCGGCGAAAGGATGAGGCTTGGCGCTGCGCGTCAGCGCGACGACATGCGCGCCGAAAGCCTTCAAGAGCCGCCCGATCTCGCTGCCAATATAGCCGAAACCGAGCACGGCGGCGGTCGTATCGGCCGGCGCGGCGCAGCGCTCGCGCGCACCGCCCTTGTCCCAGGCGCGGCGCTGTTGATCCGCCATCAAGATCGGAAATTGCCGCTGGACGCCCAAGAGCAGCGCGAGCGCTTGCGTGGCGACCGCCGGCGCGAAAGCGTCGCCGGCATTGGTCACGATCACCTTCGGCGGATAGCCGTGCCGCGCCACCGCGTCATAGCCGGCGGTCAGGAGCTGAATCCATTCGAGTTTTTTCGCCCGCTCGCGCAGGATCCGCGCCGTCTCGGCCGAATAGAAAGAATCAGGCACGAGGAAAATCTGCGCGTCGGCGACGGCATCGGCGAGCTCGGCCTCGCTGTCGACGGCGACGACCTCATGGCCGGCGCCGAGCAGCGCGTCGAGCCGCTTCCGGATCGCCGCCGCTCCCAATCGCGCGCGCATCACCGCCTTCATCGCGGCGGCAAGTGTTGAAGGAGGGGCTTTCCCGTGTCAACCTGCGGCTACGATTCGCGCAATTCGTTCCTATTCGTCGTGCCCGGACTTGTTCCGGGCATCCATGTGCAAAAGACGTGGATTGCCGGGACAAGCCGGGCAATGACGATGAAAGGATGGAGCGCCTAAAAGGAGGGGTAACAAATGGCCGACAACCTGCCGGGTGGCAAGAACGTCAAAGTCGAGATCGAGGACGGCATCGCTTGGGTGACGCTCAATCGCCCGGAAAAGCGCAATTGCATGAGCCCGGCGCTCAACGACGAGATGGTCGAGGTTCTGGACGCGCTCGAGATTGACGACCGCTGCCAGGTCCTCGTGCTGACCGGCGCCGGCGAAGCTTTCTCGGCCGGCATGGATCTGCGCGAATTCTTCCGCGCCACCGACGGCCTGCCTTATGTGAAGCAGATGCGGGCGCGCCGCTCGTCGAATACGTGGCAGTTCCAGCAGCTCGCGCATTTTTTGAAGCCGACGATCGCGATGGTAAACGGCTGGTGCTTCGGCGGCGCGTTCACGCCGCTCGTCTCGTGCGACCTTGCCATCGCGGCCGAGGAAGCGCAGTTCGGCGTCTCCGAGATCAATTGGGGCATCATCCCGGGCGGCCAAGTGACGAAGTCGCTCGTTTTCGCGATGAGCTTCCGCAACGCCATGTACTACACGCTGACCGGCGAGACGTTTAACGGCAAGCAGGCTGCGGCGATGGGCATCGTCAACGAGGCGGTGCCGAAGGCGAGGCTCAAGGAGCGCACGACCGAGCTCGCCAAGACGCTCAAAGGCAAGAACCCGCATGCATTGCGCGCCTGCAAAGAGGCAATTCGCGCGTGCATGAATATTCCGTGGGAAAGCTCGGGCGATTATCTCGCGGCGAAGAGCACGCAGCTCCGCTTCGTCGACGACGAGAACGGCCGCACCGGCGGCCTGACGCAGTTCCTCGACGAAAAATCCTATCGCCCCGGCCTCGGCGCGATGCGGCGGCCGGAAAAGAAGTAGGCAGACGGCATTGCTGATACCCCTCACCATGGCCCTCTCCCTCAAAGGGGGAGGGGGTTACCGCGCGCCAAAATTCTTCCCCGTCCCCCTTGAAGGGGGAGGAGGGTTGGGGAGGGGGTGACGATCGAATGAACCCGATCGACATCTCTCGGCTGATGCGGCCGCGCTCGATTGCGATCGTCGGCATCTCGCCCGAGCCGAGCTCGGCCGGCTTCCTGATGCTGAAGACGCTCGAAGATTACGGTTATGCGGGCGCGATCCATCTCGTCAGCCGCAATCGCAGCGACATCAACGGCCGGCCTTGCGTCAAGGCAATCGAGGACCTGCCCGACAACATCGACGCGGCGATGCTGCTCATTCCGCGGGTCGCGATCGAGGATGCGGTCAAGTCCTGCGCCAGGAAGAAGATCGGCGGCATCGTCATCTTTGCCGCGGGCTTCGGCGAGGCGGGCGGCGAATGGAAAGCGGCGCAGGATCGCATCGCCGCCATCGCCGGGGAAGCGGGCATCGCGCTCTGCGGGCCCAACTGCCTCGGCATCGTCGATTTCATCAATCGCATCCCGCTGACTTTCTCGCAGCAGCTCGGCGCGCCGCTCGACATCGATGCCGGCGTCGTCGTCGTCGCGCAAAGCGGCGGGCTCGCTGGCGTCGTGCGCGTCGGCCTGCGCGCCAAAGGCATCCCGGTGACCTGCTGGGTCTCGACCGGCAACGAGGCGGTGCTCGGTCTCGAGGATTACGCCGGCTATCTGCTGGAACAGCCGACGACGCAGGTCGTCGCCTGTTTCGCCGAGCAGATCAGGAAGCCGCAGCGCTTCCTCGATGTCGCGGCGCGGGCGCGCGAATTGGGCAAGCCGATCGTGCTGCTGCATGCGGGCAAAAGCGCGGCGGCGCAGGAATCGGCGAAGTCGCATACCGGCGCGATGGTCGGCAATTATGCGGTGATGCAGACCGTGCTCGAGCATAACGCGGTGCTGCATGTCGCAAGCCTCGAAGAGTTGATCGACGTCAGCGAGTTGATGTTCCGCTTCCGCGTGCCGCCGACCCGAGGCTGTGCCGTGGTCACGGATTCGGGCGCGGTCAAGGGCATGACCCTCGACCTTTGCGAGACGATCGGGCTCGAACTGCCGCCGCTTTCGCCGGCGCTCGAGAAGGAGATCCAGGCGCAACTGCCGGATTTCGTCGGCGCCGCCAATCCCGTCGATTTGACGGCGCAAGCGATCACCCATCTCGACATGTATCAAAAGACGATCGCGCCGCTCTTGGCGGATGAGCGCTATGGCAGCCTGGTGCTGACCGCGATCGTCTCCTCGGCGAGCGACTACGCGCTCGTCAAAGGCCGCGCGTCGCTGAAGCCGCTCCTTGGGGCGACGAAGCCGGTGATCTATGCGATGCTCGGCGACGAGGCCGAAGTGCCGCCGAAGCTGGTCGAGGAATGCCGCGCCGGCAACGTGCCGTTCTTCCGCTCGCCCGACCGCGCTTTCCGCGCCCTCGCCAGGATGACGGCCT
>DATGLO010000708.1:0-5060 GCA_035294105.1 Allostellaceae bacterium | reverse complement strand
ATCCATGAGCCGCACTGGAACTTCCGGATCGGGACACTAGCGACCTTCTCGATGGACTGGGTTCTCGGCGTCGAACATTCGCTCTCGGGACGCGCTTGGCGTCCGCGAGACGGCGATGCGCGCGCCGGGCTCGCCTTGGCGCAACGCTTCGGCTTTCCCGAGATTGTCGGGCGGCTTTTGGCCTGCCGCGGCGTCGGCGAAGAGGAATGCGAGCGCTTTCTCGCCCCGACCTTGCGCGACGGCTTGCCCGATCCCTCCCATCTCAAAGATATGGATCGCGCGGTCGAGCGGCTGGTCCGGGCAATCCGCGACGGCGAGACCATCGCTATCTTCGGCGACTACGACGTCGACGGCGCGACCTCTTCAGCGCTCTTGAAGCGCTTCTTCACCGCGGTCGGCGCGCGCGCGCTGATTTACGTGCCCGATCGCCAGCGCGAGGGCTACGGCCCGAACGCAGCGGCGCTGGAGAAGCTCCAGGCGCAGGGCGCGCGCGTCGTCGTCACCGTCGATTGCGGCATCCTCGCGCATAAGCCGCTCGCGGCCGCCGCGGCGAAGGGCCTCGACGTTATCGTCGTCGACCACCATCTCGGCGAGCCGGCGCTGCCGCAAGCCTATGCCGTGATCGATCCAAACCGGCTCGACGAAGAGAGCGCGCACGGCATGCTTGCCGCCGTCGGCGTAACCTTCCTGCTGGTCACCGGCATCAATCGCGCGCTGCGGCAGTCGGGCTGGTACGAGAGCCGTCCCGCGCCCGACCTGCTGCAATGGCTCGATCTGGTCGCGCTCGGCACGGTCTGCGATATCGTGCCGCTGACCGGGGTCAATCGCGCTCTCGTCACGCAAGGTCTCAAGATCATGCGGCGGCGCGGCAATACCGGGCTCGCGGCGCTCAGCGACGCGGCGGGCATTGGCGAAAAGCTCGACGCCTATCACGTCGGCTTCATCTTGGGCCCGCGCGTCAATGCGGGCGGCCGCGTCGGCGAGGCGGATCTCGGAGCGCGGTTGCTATCGACCGAGGACCCGGTCGAGGCGCGCGCGCTCGCGGTGCATCTCGATACGCTCAACGCCGAGCGCCGCGCCATCGAAGCGCAGGTGCTCGATCAAGCCATCACGCAGGTCGAGCGCAGCGGCCCGGGCCCGATCGTCTTTGCCGCGGGCGAGGGCTGGCATCCCGGCGTCATCGGCATTGTCGCGAGCCGCTTGAAGGACCGCTTCAACCGGCCGGCCTGCGTCGTCGCCTTCGACGACAAAGGCCTCGGCCGCGGCTCGGCGCGCTCGGTCGCCGGCTTCGCAATCGGTCCGGCAATCATCGCCGCGCACCAAGCGGGATTCTTGATCAATGGCGGCGGCCATGCGATGGCGGCGGGCTTCACGGTGACGCGGGATAAGCTCGACGTCTTCCGCGCCACGCTGAGCGCACGAGCAGCCGAGGCGCTCGGCTGCGGCGAGCCGGTGGCCGAGCTGCGCATCGACGGCGCGCTCGCTTGCGCCGGGGCGACGGTCGAGCTTTGCGAGACGCTCGACCGCCTCGGGCCGTTCGGCACCGGCAATTCCGAGCCGCGCTTCGTCATCCCCAATCTGCGCGTGTTGAAGGCAGATATCGTCGGTCAGGATCACGTGCGCTGCGTCTTCGGCGATGGCGGCGGCGCGACGCGGCTCAAAGGCATCGCCTTCCGCGTGCTCGGCTCGCCGCGGGATCAGGAAATGGGCAAAGCGCTGCTGTCATCGCAAGGCGCGGGCTTCCACATCGCCGGCCACCTCCGCGCCGATAGCTGGCAAGGCCAGACCAACGTGCAGCTTCTGATCGACGACGCCGCGGTCGCGCGCTGAAAGGACACGCCGATGACGCTTCAGTCCGGCAGATTTCCTAATTTCGGCGGGCGAGACACGCTATTGATTTGGGGCGATAAAGCAGAGATCGCACGATTGCGGGACGCTCTCAAAGATTTTGCCGGGACGAAATTACCATCCCTTTCTCTACACGCGGTTTCTTGGGCAAAAACAGTTTGCGGGACGCGCGTAGACATGTCACTGAACGACGGCCAGAGCGGAGAAGTGACCGTTGATGCACGCGGGCAGATACATTGGGTCGCTTCGCCAGAGGAATTCGCTGAATTTGCCGAAAAGCTCGAAAGCCTAACATCACCGAATTGTATCTCTGGACATCAGTACTCAGACCAGCTCGGTCAGCGCAGAATTCAAATCATCGCGTCGGTGGGAGAGTATCCAGCAAATTTTTCTGCTTTGCCGCCCTAGCCATTTGAGCGTCATTGCGAGCGAAGCGAAGCAATCCAGAGCCTCGCTTGCTGCTTATGGATTGCTTCGTCGCTACGCTCCTCGCAATGACGCCATAAGAACGAGCCGATCACCCGTTCGGCAGCCAGCGCTCTTTCCACGCCTGGAACATCAGCACGTCCCAGAGCAGATATTGCCAGTTGCGCTTGCCCGAGAGGTGCTCCTGCCATTTCTGCCGGATCGGCGCCGGCGACAAGATGCCTTCGCGCTTGAGTCTTTCCTCGTCGAGCAAGTTCTCGGCCCATTCCTTGAGCGGCCCGCGCAGCCAGGAATCTATCGGCACGGCGAAGCCCATCTTCGGTCGTTCGATAAGCGATCGCGGCACGTAACGGTCGAGCACCCGACGCAACAGATATTTGCTGCGGCCCGGACGCGCTTTCCATTCCGGCTTCAGCTGCCACGAGAAAGCGACGACGCGATGGTCGATCAGCGGCACGCGCGCTTCCAATGAGACCGCCATCGAGGCGCGATCGACCTTGGTGAGGATATCGTCGGGCAGGTAGGTGACGCTGTCGAGGTATTGCATGCGCTCGATCGGATCGGCGACGATGGAGGCAACACGTGGATCGTCGGCGATGAAGCGGGGCGGCGCCGTGCCGGGGACGAGTTTGTCGCTGTCGGGCCAGTGCGAGATGACGAGGCGATAGAAATTGTCGCGCCCGCCTTCGAGCACGCCGGCGAGCTTGGCCATCTTGTCGTCAAGCTGCGGCGGCCGCTGCTTTTCGGGAATGAGCTGCGCCAGCGCGCCCCACGCGCCGCGCGGCACGGCGCGGATCGCGCTCGCCAGCGCCGGGCCGGTGCCATGCGGCATGTAGCCGAGAGCGCTGAAGAGGCGCTGCATCTGAAAGTACTTGTTGTAGCCGCCGAAGACTTCGTCGCCGCCGTCGCCGGAGAGCGCAACCGTGACGTGCCGGCGCGTCATCTCGGAGACGAGAAAAGTCGGGATTTGCGACGCGTCCGAGAACGGCTCGTCATACATCTCGGGAAGCAGCGGGATCACCGTCAGGGCGTGATCGGGCGAGATGTAAAGCTCGGTATGGTCGGTGCCGAGATGCGCCGCGACCGCTTTGGCATGCTCGGCCTCGTTGTATTGCTTCTCGTGAAAGCCGATCGAGAAGCTGCGCACTTTCTGCGAATTGTTCTTCTGCATCAGCGCGACGACGGCGGAAGAATCGATGCCGCCGGAGAGGAACGCGCCCAAGGGCACGTCCGCGATCATGCGGCGGCGCACGGCGTCGCCGAGAAGCGCATCGAGCGCCTCGACCGCTTCCTCCTCGCTGCCGACATAGCGCGCGTCCTGGCCGTCGCGCGCGATCTGCTCGAGAGTCCAATATGGCTTGATTTCGGGCGCGGCGCCCGCGCGCGCGATGAGGATCGTTCCCGGCGGCAATTTATTCACGCCCCGATAGATCGTCTTCGGCCCGGGCACATACATGAGGCGCAAGAAAGCAGCGAGCGCATCGCGATCAAGGGCCGGCTGCCAGCCAGGATGCGCGCGCAGCGCCTTGAGTTCCGAGGCGAACAGCAAGGTCTCGCCGACTTTTGCCCAATAGACCGGCTTGATACCGAGGCGGTCGCGCACGAGGTAGAGCACGCGGTCGCGCCGATCCCAGAGCGCCATCGCGAACATGCCGATGAGGCGCTGCACCGTCGCCTCGACACCCCATTCGGCGCAGCCTTCGACGATGACCTCGGTATCGCTGTGGCCGCGGAACTTGCGGCCGACCGCTTCGAGTTCGGGGCGCAGCTCGCCGAAGTTATAGACTTCGCCGTTGAAGGAAATGACGAACCGCCCGCAGGACGAGACCATCGGCTGCGCGCCGGCCGGCGAAAGGTCGATGATCGAGAGCCGGCGATGGCCAAGCGCGAGGCCGGCCTGGGCGTCGCACCACTGGTCGCCGGCATCGGGACCGCGATGCAGCATGCTGTCGGTCATGCGCTGTGCCGCGTGGCCGAGCGCTTCCGGGCCCAGATGCGCCCGCTGATCCCATAATCCGGCGATTCCGCACATGCCGCGCATCGTGGCGGAACCATGCCGCCGCGTCGAGTTCTCCGGCGCCGCAGCTAGATTCCGTTAGCCACGGAGACATCAACCGTGAGCGCCCGATGTGCGATGGGCTATTGCGCCTGCGGAAGCGCGGACGTGCCGGCTCTCTCTGCGTTCACCTTTCCGGCTTTATACTTAACCACCCCTCTTCATCAGAGATGATTTCAGAACTGATTTAAATAATTAATAGGTAAATACAATATTTGTGGTTAATAAGCTCCTTTATTGTTTGTGTTCTTGTTCTTTTGAAGTAGAAAATCGTCCCCAGAACGCAATCCGAAGGCGTCAGAGTTATGCGTGGGGAAAAGTCCGAAATCCAGGATGCGGGCTGGAGCACAATCCCGTCGGCGCGCACCGGATGGAAAACTCCGTATCCGGCGCCGCAGCATTCAACGGCAATCCGGGCAGATCGAGGGGCCAGACCGGGCCCGGCGGCAAGGCAAGCGCATTTCGACTTGCTTATTCGCGCTGCGCGATTGATTTGGCGCGCGCGGTTACTCGCGTGGACAGCGCTCGTCCCCGTTCTCGTGGGGCCGCGGCTCGCGATCGCTCAAGCCGCATGCACTGACAATAGCAATCCCGTGGCTTGCCAAACCAACGGGGCCAACGGCGTCGGCTATTTGAGTCTTGGCAGCGCGGGCACGTCCGTGGGGTTAGATCAAGGCAGCGGCACCGGTGCCACGGATGCCGACGACGTTGGTGTGATACTCGGCAGCGG
>DATGLO010000707.1:0-10260 GCA_035294105.1 Allostellaceae bacterium | reverse complement strand
TATCGGCGCGGCGCATATCGCGCTGCGCGACGGCGCGAGCGAGCGCATCGTTTCCGGCAGCGATCGCAAGCTGACCTTCGGCGGCGAGGCGGCGACGGTGATCGGGCCCGGCGCGCTGGTCGTCAGCGATCCGGTCGAGCTGGCGGTCAAGCCGCTGACCGATCTCGCGGTGAGCCTCTATATCCCCGGCGAGGTCCCGGAAAGCTTTCCGATCACCGGCCATGGGAACGGCCATCAGACAAACTATCTCTCTCTCGAAGGCGATCACACCGCCGCCGCCGCGCTGCCGGTCAAGGCGAAGACCGAGAACTGGTACTTCCTCAGCGCCGTCGAGGTGCTCGCGCCGGCCGACAGCGGCGGCATCGTCTGCTTCGGCGATTCGCTCACGGAAGGAAATTTGTCGAGCCTCGATTCCAACAGCCGCTGGCCCGATCAGCTCGCGCGCCGCCTCGTCGCGCGCGGCGGCCGTTCCTTCGGCGTGATGAATCAGAGCATCGGCGGCAATCGCATCCTGCACGACATGCGCGGCGAAAGCGGCCTGCGGCGCTTCGATCGCGACGTACTGGCGCAGCCGGGCGTCACGCATGCGATCGTCTATATCGGCACCAACGATCTGCGCAATCAACGCGGCAATCCGGCCGAGGTGGTGACGACCGAGCAAATGATCGCCGGGCTGAAGCAGCTCGCGCTCCGCGCCAAGGCGGGCGGGCTCGTCGTCTACGGCGCGACCATGATCTCTTACGAGAACGAGACCTATCATCCCGGCGCTTGGACGCCTCAGGGCGAGGAAAAGCGCCAGGCGATCAACGGCTGGATGCGTGTGCATGGCCGCGAGTATTTCGACGCGCTGATCGATTTCGACAAGGCGGTGCTCGACCCGGCGCATCCAACCTCGATGCGCGCCGAATACGATTGCGGCGACCATCTCCATCCGAGCGACAACGGCTATCGCTGCATGGGCGACGCGATCGATCTCGCATTATTCGAATAGCGAGAGCAAATTTCGCGCGAAGCGCGACCCGATATATAAAAGCGGCATAACAAATACAGGGAGGCCCGCCGTGTATCATATCGCTCGATTTCTGCGTATCTGCCTTGCCGTCGCCGCGCTCGTCGGCGTTGCCCGCGGAGCGGACGCCGCGACCACCGTCCGCGTCGGGAACAGCTCGGCCACAGCCTTCAACTTCATGCCGCTCTCCTACGGCATCAAGCTGGGCAACTTCGCCAAGAACGGCGTCGATGTCGTCCCCGTCAATCTCGAAGGGGCATCGAAAATCTACGCGGCGATGATCGCGGGCAGCATCGACATGTCCTTGGCGGCCGGCACCGACATTCCCTTCATCATGAAAGGCGTGCCGGAAACCGGCGTCGGCGCGCTCGCGATCACACCGGCGCTGCTCGGCCTCGTCGTGCCGTGGAACACATCGATTCACAGCCTTGCCGACCTCAAAGGCAAGAAGGTCGGCGTATCGACCGAAGGCTCGCTCACGGAATGGGTGGCGTTCGAGGCGGCGGCCAAAGGGGGCCTCACGCGCAACGACATCACCATCGTCGCCGTCGGTTCGACCACCGCGCCGCAAGTCGCGGCGCTGCTGACCGGCCAGATCGACGTGGCGGTAAGCGCGGCGGCGCTCGGCTGGAATTTGGAGGAGCAGAAAAAAGGCCGGCTCCTGGCGCCCGCCTCCGATTTCGTCAGCGCCTTCCTGCTCAATGCGATCTATGCGCGCAACGACTTCCTCAAGTCGCATCCGGATGCCGTGCGCGGATTTCTCAAGGGCTGGTACGAGACCGTGAACTATATGGCGACCCACCGCGCCGAAACCGTCGCATTCGAGAAAACGATCGACACTTTTTCGGATGCGGTCAATGAGAAGCAATATGACGCGGTCATGCCGTCGCTATCGCGCGACGGCACTTTCCCGCCCGAGGCGCTCGCCGCCACCGCGCAGTCGATGGTCGATCTCAAGATGCTGCCGACCAAGCCCGACATGATGAAATTCTTGACGGCGCGCTTCCTGCCGCGCCGCAATTGAGCGGGCCGATCAGTCGAACCAGACGCTCTTGGGATCGGGATTGCCCTTGATCAGCCCCTGCTCCTTGCAGATATCGATCCAGAACTGAATCTGTTTCGCCGTCAGGTCGACGTCGATCGGCGGCACCGGGATCGAGGCGACCACCTGCACCGGCAGGCCGGTGTATTTGGCGATCGCCTGGTCGGTCTCGGTCTTGTGCGTTTTCATGAAGTCGAGCGCTTCGCGCATCGCCGCTTGCATTCCCTCGACGTCTTTCTTGTGCGCCGTCGCCCAGCTGCGCGTCGCCGCGAAGACCACCGTCGGCGTGCCGTCGGGGGTCGCGCTCAGCCAGTTCTGAACCGCCTTGCCAGCGCCCGATTGGATGATGCGTGCGGTGAACGGCGCTTGCGATGGGTAAGCGTCGATCTGCCCGGCTTTCAGCGCATCGCCTGCCTGGGGAAAGCCCATCTCGACGTATTTGACGCTGTTGGGATCGACGCCGTTCGCTTTGAGGTCGCGCCGCAACATGATGTAGAGCAGCGCGCCGATGCCCGGGACGCCGACGGTCTTGCCTTTGAGATCGGTCGTCTTCTGGATGCCGGCGCCGTCGCGCGCGATGAGCACATCGCCGGGCAGGGGGTAGACCGCGCCGCCGGAGAAGACCACGAGGTCGAGGCCGGCATCGTTGGCCTGCAGGATCGCGGGCAAGGTCGGCCCTCCGACCTCGACCGAGCCGCTTTCGATCACCGCCGGGATGTTGCCCGAGATGTTCGTTTGGATGAACTGCACGTCGACGCCGTGCTTCTGGAAGAAACCTTGCTCTTCGGCGACATAGCCGGCGGCAAAGCCGCTCACCGCCGTATAGGTCATCTTGACCTTGGTCTGGGCATCGGCGGGTGCGGCGGCCGCCAGCGCCGCCGCCAAGGTCAATGCGAGGCAGGCGATGGCGCGCGTCACCGGCTGCCCCTTACATCGGCTGGGGATAGTTGTTCGAGCACCCTGGCGCGGGTCTCGATCGCGAAGAAAATGGTGACAAGGCACCCCATGAGCGCGAAGAGGCCGAACAGCACGAATACGGCGTTGATGCCGTAATGCGGCAGCACCAGCCCGACGACGACCGGCCCTGCGTAAGAGGCGGCGCGCTGCCAAGCGCTGGCGACGCCGCCGCCGAGCGCGCGCAAATGGGTGGGATAGATCTCGGCCGTGTAGGTCGCGAGGCCGAGCGCCAGGAAGCTGCAGAAGATGAAGGCGCCCGAGACGATCATCAGCACCGATAGCGCGCTCTGCTGGCCGAGGAAAGCGAAGGACAGCAGCGGCAGGCAACAGAGGCCGAAGCCGACGATGAACATCGGCTTTCGCCCGATCGCCTCGATCAGGTAGATCGCGAGCAAGGCGCCGGCCAGGCCGACCGCGCTCAACACGAAGCCGTAAACGAGCGAGGTTTGGACCGGCAGATGGTAGACGAAATTGAAGAGCGACGGCGCCCAGGCGGTGAGGCCGTAGGTGACGAAATAGGCGCCGATCCACATGAACCACACGGTGATCGTGCGCTTGAGATAGATGCCCTTGAAGAGATCGGCGACGCGCGGCTGCACCTCATCGACGACGGGTAGGTCGCGCGGCAGCGGCGGCAGGGCTTTGCCTTCTTTGATGCCGATGTCCTCGATGCGCTTCAGCGCGGCGTCGGCCTCGGCAAAGCGTCCGCGGCTCGCGAGCCAGCGCGGCGATTCCGGCAGCATCGTGCGCAGCGGGATCGCGATGAGCGCCGGCACGGCGCCGATGACGAACATCCACTGCCAGCCCCAATTCGGCACGACATAGATGCCGACCAGCGCGCAGATCGGCAGGCCGATCGAGAACAAAACCTGCGCCGAGAGCGAGAAACGGCCGCGGCCGTCGGCCTTGGCGAACTCGTTGACATAGGCCGCCATCAGCGGCACCTCGCCGCCGAGCCCGATGCCTTGGATGAAACGCCACCAATACATCGTCTCGTAGCTGGTCACGAAGGCGCACACGAGGCCGCCCAGGGTGAAGATCAGCAAGGTGACGATCATCGAATTGAGCCGGCCCCATCGCTCGCCGAGCCAGCCGAAGAACAATGAGCCGACGAGCTGGCCGATGAAGCCGATGCCGATCAGCGCTCCGATCTGTTGCGGCCCGATGTGCCACAGGGCGATCAGCGGCGGCAGAACATAGGCGACGGTGATCGAATCGAAGGCGTCGAAGAACCATGCGCTGCAGATGATAAGGCGCATGTTGCGATGCCAGGAGGAGTAGGGCAGCCGCTCGAGCCGCGCCACGATCTGGCGCATGTCGCTGCTGCCGCCGATTGCCGTATTTGCCATATGAACGTTCCCCCGCTAGGCCATTTGTTGTCATTCGGCCGTTTCGCCCTCGCGGCGCCGGCTTTCGCCGCGGACGATATCGTAACGCGCGGGCGCTCGCTAGCGCATTTGACCCTTTTGGGGGCTTTGATTAGCCTCTCCGGCCAGGGTGGAAGCAGCTCTTGAGGAGTCCGGCTATGGATGCATCTGCGCAAGCACAGGCGCCGTCACTGACTTGGCTCGGCTCGATGCATGAAGGCATCCCGGTGAGCCACGCCAATCTCGACGCGTGCATCGAGTTCTACACCAAGGTTCTCGGCCTCAAGCTGTTGAAGCGGCCGAAGGCGCTCGACGACATTGGCCGCGGCGCATGGCTGGGGGATGCCGACGACAAGGTGCAATTCCACCTCATCGCCACCGAGAGGGACTACAAGCCTGGCCCCGGGACCAAATATTCAGCGACCGGCCGGCACACCGCCTGGCTGGTTGCGGATATCGAGGCGTTTCGCAAGCGCATGGAAGCGCTCGGCGTCGAATACGGCGAGGCGAAAAATCTCCTCGGCGCCGGCAGCGCGCAGCTCTTCGTCGTCGACCCCGAGGGGCACACTTGGGAATTCCAGGAACCGTTTCCCAAGCGCTGACGCCGCCGCCGGCTTAGCTGACGACGCGTAGCCGCGGCGTCACGGCCTCCGTTAACTCGGCATAGGTCTCGAGATAATCCTGTGCCATGCGCCGGGCGGTGAAGCGCTGCTCGAAGCGCTGACGAATGCGGCCGCGATCGAGGCTCGGAATTTTTTCCAGCGCCGACATCGCTTCTTCCTCGTTTTTCACGATGAATCCGGTCACGCCGTCCTCGACGATCTCGCTGACCGAGCCCGCATTGAAGGCGATCACCGGGGTGCCGCAGGCGGCGGCTTCGATCATGACGAGGCCGAACGGCTCGGGCCAGCAGATCGGCACCAGCAGCGCGATCGCGCCGCTGAGGAATTCCGATTTCGCGCTGTCGCCGATTTCCCCGATGTAATCGATGCCGGGCCGCGCGAGCAGCGGCCGGATGACTGTCTCGTAATAGTCGATGTCGACCTTGTCGACCTTGGCCGCGAGCTTCAGCGGCAGGCCCGAGCGCGTCGCGACGTTGATCGCGACGTCCGGCGCTTTTTCGGGGCAGATGCGGCCGAGAAACGCGAGATATCCGGGCGTGGTCGCCTGCGGCGTCAGGAGTTGCGCCGGCAGGCCGTGGTGAATGGTTCGAACCCAACCGGCATAGGGCACCGGCTTGCGCTGCGCGTCGGAAATCGAAACGACCGGCGCCGACGGGAAAGTACGGAAAACCGTCTGATGCTCCTTGAGATCGAGCCGGCCGTGCAGCGTCGTCACATGCGGCACCGGCTGGCGCGCGAAGAGCGAGAACGGGTAGTAGTCGAGATGGAAATGCAGGAAGTCGAACTCCGGCGCGCGCTGGCACACCCGCTCGAGCATCGCCATGTGGAGCGCATTGGGGTCGCGGATGGCTTCGTCGAAGCGCAGGGCCGTCGGCCAGATCGCATCCAGCTCAGCTGACGTTTTGGAATCGCCGCTGGCAAAGAGCGTCACCTCGTGACCCATCGCGATCAGTTCTTCGGTCAGCCAGGAAACGACGCGCTCGGTGCCGCCGTAAAGTTTCGGAGGAATGGATTCCGTCAGCGGTGCAATCTGCGCGATACGCATCAAACGCAAACTCCCTTAAATCGCGAGCGACACGCCGGCGACAGGTTCACAATGTATGGCCGCGTGCGCATTATCCGCAGCGCCGCCGTTAACTCCCAATTTGTCGCACCCGATCATGGCGATGCTGCGGCGCGGAACATTGTGCGCAATCGTCTCGTTGTCCCGACGTGCTCATGACCCCAGGGAAGCATAAGCTTGACCATGGACGAGTTGACCCGTTACACTTATCGGCCGTTTGCGTTCCTCGGACGCTATCTGCGCAAGCGCGCCGCCGCCCATATCGCCATTATTGCCGCCGTGCTGTTCGCGGTCGGCTGTTCGGTCGCCTCGCAATACGGCCTTAAAGCGCTTGTCGATGCTTTGTCCGGCACGAAGACGGCGACGGCGGTCTGGCACGCCTTCGCTTTGCTGGTTGCGTTGATCGCCGGCGATAACCTCTCTTGGCGTCTCGCTGGCTGGATCGCCAACTATACGTTCGTCGGAGTCACCGTCGATTTGCGCAGCGATTTATTCCGGCATCTAACCGGGCATTCGCCGAGCTATTTCGCCGATCGCATGCCCGGCACCTTGGCGAGCCGCATTACCGCCACCTCGAATGCCGTTTACGCCATCGAAACGATGTTCATCTGGAACGTGCTGCCGCCGGTCGTCGCCACGCTCGGTGCGATCGCGTTCCTCGCGACGGTAAGCCTGCAAATGACGGCGGCGATGACGGCGGCCGCCGCGGTGATGATCGTGATCCTCTTTCGCCTGGCGGTGCGCGGCACCCCCCTGCATCGCGATTTCGCCGATCGCGCCGCCGCCGCAGATGGCGAAATGGTCGACGTGATCTCGAACCTGCCGCTGGTGCGCGCCTTCGGCGGCCTGTCGTACGAGCATCGGCGTTTCGACGAGACCATCGGCCGTGAAGGCGCCGCGCGGCGCCGCAGCCTTTATTATCTCGAGAAGCTGCGCCTCCTGCACGCGGTGGTCACCGCGACGCTGACCTCGGGGCTACTGGCTTGGGCGGTGCTGTTGTGGCTGCATCACGCGATCTCCACCGGCGACGTCGTTCTCGTCAGCACCTTGGGCTTCAGCATCCTTCATGCGACGCGCGATCTCGCCGTGGCTTTGGTCGATGCAACGCAACATCTGGCGCGGCTCGCCGAGGCGATCGCGACCTTGCTCGTGCCGCATTCGCTGCGCGACGTGCCGGCCGCTGCGCCGCTGCGCAGGCAGCGCGGCCGCATCGTCTTCGACGATGTGTGCTTCAGCTATCCGGACGGCCGGCAGGTGTTCCAAGATTTCAACCTGCGGATCGAGCCGGGCCAGCGCGTCGCCCTCGTCGGCGAATCGGGCGGCGGCAAGTCGACGCTCTTTTCCCTTGTGCAGCGCTTCCACGATCCGCAGAGCGGATGCATCCTGATCGACGGCCAGGATATTGCGACAGCGACGCAGGATAGTCTGCGCGCGCAGATCGCGGTGGTGCCGCAGGACGTTGGCCTGCTCAACCGCTCGGTGATCGACAATATCCGCTATGGCCGGCCCGAGATTCCCGAGGAGGCGGTGATCGCCGCAGCGGAGGCGGCACGGTGCAGCGACTTCATCGCCGCTATGCCGCAGGGCTTTGACACCATTATCGGCGATCGCGGCGTCAAGCTCTCCGGCGGCCAACGCCAGCGCATCGCGATCGCACGCGCGATCCTCAAGGACTCGCCCATCCTCCTGCTCGACGAGGCGACCTCGGCCCTCGATGCGGAATCGGAAGCGGCGGTCCGCGAGGCGCTCGATCGCGTGATGACCGGGCGCACGGTGATTGCCAGCGCACATCGGCTTTCGACCGTGGCCGATTTCGATCGCATCGTCGTGATGCGCGAAGGCCATATCGTCGAAGACGGCTCACCCGAAATGCTGTTGGCGAAGCGCGGTGCCTATTACGCGCTGGTGCAGCGGGAACGACGGCGGTTCGCCAACATCACCGCCGTCGCTCAGTGACCGGCTTTCTCCTGTGCTAACGCTTCCTTGAAGGCGGCGAGCACTTTGCCGCCGCCGGGCGTCGCTTGCACCCAGGCATCCGTGATCGGCGCGACCTCGGCCTCCCATTTCGCGGTCATAGCGGCCGGCGGAATGAAGACGGTGTGCTTGGGATCGTTCTTCGCCGCATCGCGCGCTTCGCCTTCGACCTCGTCCCATGCTTTGCCGAGGGCGCGGCTTTCGGCCTCGCCGGAATTCCGATCGATGATCTCCTTCGCTTCGGGCGAGAGCGCGGCGTAACGCTTCTTGGTCATGAACACCATCGCCGCCGGCGTGCCGAGGCGCGTCTCGATGTGGTAGGTCGTGACCTCGGCAAGCTTGAACGGCTGGAACGCCGTCCACGACATTACCGCGCCGTCGACGGTGTTGCGCTGCAGGCCTTGATAAAGATCGGGCAGCAGCAGCGAAATCGGCGCGCCGCCGAGGCGCGTCACCACATCGGCGGCGGTCTTTGCGACCACCATCAGCCTCAGACCCGCAAAATCGCCCGGCGTCTTCGGCGCTTTCGCGAGGTGAATCTGGGATTGCGGATAGATCTGCACGTAAAGCGGCACGATATCCTTGTATTCGGAATCGAAGAGTCCGGCCTTGTAGAGGCGCCAGAACGCGACCGATGAGTCTTCGGACTTTTCAGTCTGGAACGGCATGTTCGAGAAGCCCGAGAGCGGAAACGTGCCGGGCACGCTGTTGAAGCTGCCCCAGCCGATCTGGATCACATCGTCGAGCACACGGCTGTAGAAATTGCCGGGATTGGCGATCTCGAGCCCGTCGCGAATATCGATATGGACGATGCCCTTGCCCTCGGCGTTGATGCGATCGACCCAGGGATGAAAGACGCGAATGCTGATATGCGTGCCCGGCGGCGTGCTTGTGCCGAAGAGCAGGTTGACCTCGTCGGCGCGCGCGCTGCCGAGCAGCAGCAGGCTGGCGGCGGCGAGAAAAGCAATGATCTTTAGGACGCGCATGCAGAGATCCCCCGTGCGTCGTGCTGATGAGCGCGTGCGTCGAGCCAGGCGAGCAACGCCGGCGCGACGGCCGCCAGATGTTTATATTGAAGCATCGCCGGGCTCATGTCGCGAATTGCGGCGCCTAGGTCGCGCGCGTCGTGCGCGCTGCAAATCGCCTCGTCGAGCCGTGTCACCGCGGTACGAATCGTGAAGAGGACAGCGCCGGTTTGCGGCAAGCGCCGCAGCGTTTGCTGCTCGACGCGCAGCCACAGCTCTTGGCCGGCACGGGCGGGATCAATCGTGCCGGCGGCGTCGCGGCCGGTCGGCTGAAACAGGACGGGGTCGTCGGCAATGCCCCAATTGACGCGGGCGACGATACGTCCGGGCTTCAGCGCGCCGAAGAAATGCGCGACCGGGCTGGCGAGCGGCGGCGCATAACCGGGTACCGGCGCGTGGATCGCATCGAGCGGCTGGCCCAGCTTTGCGGCGAGCTGCCAGCGATTGGGAAAGCACAGCGAGGCGGCCGTGAGGCGATAGCCGGAGCCGCTCTCTTGCATCAGGCAGAGGTCTTCGGCAACGAGCCGGCCGGCGATATCGAGGGGATGGTGCGGCGGCGCGGGGATTCGCCAAGCTTCGCCGCTCGCCAGATTGACGATTTGCCCGCCGTCGCGGCGATAGAAGGCGGGGAAGCATCGGGTCAGGTGGGATACGAGCAGGTCGAGCAGTTCGGTCGCCGCCAACTCGGCTTCGGGCAGCGCGCGAAACACATCGTCGCGCCGAGTCGCGAGCAAATCGCGTTTCATCCCTAATGTTTCGCGCAACGAAGCATCGGGCGCTAACCATTCTTCTGGCTCGAGCGGCGTCAAACCCATCGCCAAGCCATAGCGGCCGCCGTTGAAGAGCTTGTTTCCTGTGGATTCTCGCGGCTTCCTCATCGATGGGGGTTTAGCATGGCGTGGCGAAGCGATATAGATAAAGCATCGATTCCGTGAGGTGACTAATGGCGAGTTCGCCGCCGCTCAAATGCGCGAAATGCGCGATGTGCTGCAAGATGGCAGGATATGTCGAGGTCAGTAATTACGACGTCGCGCGGCTCGCCAAGCATCTTGGCCTCACCCCCGCCGAGTTCAAGCAAAAGCATCTCGTGCAGATCACCCGTGCCGGCAAGATGTGGCTGAAGGACGAGCACGAGACCTGTCAGTTCCTCGGCGCCGATCACGCCTGCACAGTCTATGAGGCAAGGCCGACGCCGTGCCG
>DATGLO010000706.1:0-3510 GCA_035294105.1 Allostellaceae bacterium | reverse complement strand
CACGGCGGGCGCGCTCGCCCTGGCAGCACCCTATCTCGACTCGCGCTTCCTCCTCCTCAACGGCGACTCCTTCCTCGACTTCAACCTGCTCGATCTTGTCGCGTGCGACGGCGGCGAGCCGTGGCTCGCGAGATTAGCGCTGCGCGAAGTCGAAAATGTCGGTCGTTACGGCGCGGTCACGATGAACGGCGATCGCATCGCCAGCTTCGGCGAAAAAGCGGGTAGCGGCCGCGGCCTCATCAATGCCGGGGTCATGTGGCTGAAGCGCGACATCCTCGCCGAGATCGGCGTGCCGCCCGTATCGATGGAGCGCGACGTATTGCCGAGACTCGTCGCCCGCGGGCTGGTACGCGGCGCCATTTACGATGGCCGTTTCATCGATATCGGCACACCCGAAGACCTCGCCCGCAGCGCGACGCTGCTGCCGCTGTGGGAGACCCGGCCCGCGGCGTTTCTCGACCGCGACGGCGTGCTCAATCACGATACCGGCTATGTCCATCGCGCGGCGGATTTCGTCTGGGTCGACGGTGCCAAGCAGGCAGTCAAACATCTCAATGATCGCGGCTATCTTGTGTTCGTCGTCACCAATCAGTCGGGGATCGCGCGCGGGCTCTATGGCCCTGCCGAGGTCGAAGCGCTGCATCGCTGGATCAACGACGAGCTGCGCCAAGTGGGCGCGCATGTCGACCAGTTCTTCTATTGCCCGCATCACCCCGAAGGCGTGGTGCCGGGCTACGGCATCGTATGCGATTGCCGCAAGCCCGCGCCGGGATTGCTGCGGCAGGCGATGCGCGAATGGCCGGTGCGGCGCGAGGGCAGTTTCATGATCGGCGACAAGGACATCGATGTCGAAGCGGCGCACGCCGCCGGCATCCCGGGCATTCGCTTCGCTCCGCACGCGAATCTCGAAGCCGTGGTTACCATGGCTCTGGCGAAGACTTAAGCGACGACCTTGTCGGCGGCGTTGGCGACGAACCAGCGATAGGCGTCGGCGAGGCCTTCTTTGAGGCCGATCTTCGGCCGCCAGCCCATACGATCGAGCCGCGAGACGTCGAGCAGCTTGCGCGGCATGCCGTCGGGCTTGTCGGTGGCGTAGCGCAGCTCGCCGGTGAAGCCGACCGTGTCGACGATCATGCGCGCGAGCTCGGCGATGCTGACATCCTTGCCCCAGCCGATATTGATCTGCGATTCGCCGGAATAGCGCTCCATCACGAAGACCAGCGCATCGGCGAGATCGTCGACATGGAGGAATTCGCGCCGCGGCTTGCCGGTGCCCCAAATCTCCACCGCCGGCGCATGCGTCATTTTGGCGTGATGCGTCTTGGCGAGGAGCGCCGGGATCACGTGGCTCGCCTGGAGATCGTACGTATCGCCGGGGCCGTAGAGATTGGTTGGCTGCGCCGAGATGAAATCCGCGCCGTATTGGCGGCGAAATGCGGCACAGAGTTTGAGGCCGGCGATCTTGGCGATCGCATACCATTGATTGGTCGGCTCGAGCGCGCCGGTCAGCAGATCCTCTTCCTTCATCGGTTGCGGCGCGAGCCGCGGATAGATGCAGGACGAGCCGAGAAAGAGCAGCTTCTTGACGCCGATCCGCCGCGCCCCCTCGATCACATTTCCCTCGATCATCATGTTGTCGTAGAGGAATTCGGCGGGACGCGTGTCGTTGGCGAGGATGCCGCCGACGGTCGCCGCGGCGACGAACACCGTGTCCGGCTTGTTCGCGGCGAGCCAGTCTTCGGTCTCGCGCTGGCGACGCAGATCGAGGGTTTTATGCGGCGCCGTCAGCAACTCGCAGTCGATCCGTTTGAGGCGCCGCATCAATGCGCTGCCAACCATGCCGCCGTGGCCGGCAACGAAGATGCGCCGTCCGGCGAGGGGATAAAGCACCGCTTCCATCGGCTTATGCCTGGCCTGCCGCCGCGGCGCCGCGCGCCGGCGTCGAAAAGCCCGCCTGCTTCAAGGTCCGCTCCTGCCGGGCGAGGTCGAGGTCGTGGGCGATCATCGCCTGGATCAACTCCCGGAAGCTCATGCGCGGCTTCCAGCCGAGCTTCTTCTGCGCCTTCGACGGATCGCCTTGAAGGAAATCGACCTCGGTCGGCCGCAGATAGCGCGGATCGATCTCCACATGCTTTTTCCAATCGAGGCCGAGCTCGCCGAAGGTCAACTCGACCATCTCGCGAACGCTGTGCGCCTCGCCGGTCGCGATCACGTAGTCGTCCGGCGCGGCCTGCTGCAGCATCGCCCACATCGCCTCGACGTAGTCGCCGGCGAATCCCCAGTCGCGCTTGGCGTCGAGATTGCCGAGGAAGAGCTTGTCCTGCAGGCCCTCTTTGATACGTGTCGCGGCGCGCGTGACCTTGCGCGTCACGAAGGTCTCGCCGCGGCGCGGGCTCTCGTGGTTGAAGAGGATGCCGTTGCAGATGAAAAGGCCGTAAGCCTCGCGATAATTGACCGCATACCAATGCGCCGCGACCTTGCTCGCGGCATAGGGGCTGCGCGGGTAGAACGGCGTCGCCTCGCTTTGCGGCGGCTTGGCGGCGCCATACATCTCCGACGAGCCGGCCTGGTAATAACGCAGCGCGCGCTTGCTCTTGGCGGCGTGATCGCGCAGCGCTTCGAGGAGACGGAGCGTGCCGAGGGCGACGACATCGCCGGTATATTCCGGCACCTCGAACGAGACCTTCACATGGCTTTGCGCGCCGAGGTTATAGACCTCGTCGGGCTCGATCTTCTCGAGCACCCGGCGTAAGGCGGTGCCGTCCGAGAGATCGCCATAGTGCAAGGTGAGGCTGGCACCGCTGACATGCGGGTCGTGATAGAGATGATCGACCCGGTCGGTGTTGAAAAGGCTAGCGCGGCGCACCAACCCGTGCACCTCGTAGCCTTTACCCAATAAGAACTCGGTCAGGTACGACCCGTCCTGACCGGTGACGCCGGTGATCAACGCGCGCTTGGCCATCGCGAATCCAGATTTTCCGGCGCGGATATTAGGCGAAATTCTCGCCGAGTGCGACGCCCATGGTCGATATTGGGGCGATCTGTTACGGTTAAAGGCGACGAAAAGGACGGTAAAGATATGCATTGGGACGGGCGCCGCGAAAAATTCAGGTCGTTGTTGGAAGGCGCGCGCTGCGTCTATCCCGCCTCGGTTTACGATCCGATGACGGCGCGGCTTGCCGCCGATCTCGGCTACGAGATTGGCATGTTTTCGGGCTCGGTCGCGTCGTTAACGATCCTGGGTGCGCCCGACCTCGTGGTCGTCACCTTGTCGGAATTCGTCAGCCAGGCGCTGCGCATCAATCGCGCCGGCTCGTTGCCGCTGATGGTCGACGCCGATCACGGCTATGGCAACGCGCTGAACGTCAAGCGCACGGTCGAGGAATTGGAGACGGCGGGCGTTTGCGGCCTCTCGATCGAGGATACGGTGCTGCCCACCGCCTTCGGCGCGGCCGATAAGCCGCAGCTACTGTCGATCGAGGAAGGCGTCGGCAAGATGAAGGCGGCGCT
>DATGLO010000705.1:0-4327 GCA_035294105.1 Allostellaceae bacterium | reverse complement strand
GCCGCCATCTCGCGCTCGCCCTGGAACACGCGGATGGTCACCGCGGTCTGATTGTCCTCGGCGGTCGAGAAGGTCTGGCTCTTCTTGGTCGGGATCGTCGTGTTGCGGTCGATGAGACGTGTGAACACGCCGCCCAGGGTCTCGATGCCGAGCGACAGCGGCGTCACATCGAGCAGCAGGACGTCCTTCACCTCGCCTTTCAGCACGCCCGCCTGAATGGCGGCGCCGACCGCGACCACCTCATCGGGATTGACCGAGCGGTTCGGCTCCTTGCCGAAGAACTGCTTCACGACCTCGATCACCTTTGGCATGCGGGTCATGCCGCCGACGAGGATGACCTCGTTGATCTCGGACGCTTTGAGCCCGGCATCCTTCAAGGCATTGCGGCACGGCTCGATGGTCTTTTGGATGAGATCGTCGACCAGCGCTTCGAGCTTCGCGCGCGTCAGCTTGATGTTGAGGTGCTTAGGCCCCGCCTGATCGGCGGTGATGAAGGGCAGATTGACCTCGGTCTGCATCGAGGAGGAGAGCTCGATCTTCGCCTTCTCCGCCGCTTCCTTGAGGCGCTGCAGGGCGAGGCGATCGTTGCGCAGGTCGATGCCCTGCTCTTTCTTGAACTCGTCGGCGAGATAGTCGATGACGCGCTTGTCGAAGTCTTCGCCGCCGAGGAAAGTGTCGCCGTTGGTCGATTTCACCTCGAAGACGCCGTCGCCGATCTCGAGCACGGAGATATCGAACGTGCCGCCGCCGAGGTCGTAGACCGCGATGGTGCCGTTCTTCTTCTGCTCGAGCCCGTAGGCGAGCGCGGCCGCCGTCGGCTCGTTGATGATGCGCAGCACTTCGAGGCCGGCGATCTTGCCGGCATCCTTGGTCGCCTGGCGCTGGCTGTCGTTGAAGTAGGCGGGGACGGTGATGACCGCCTCGCTGACCGTCTCGCCGAGATAGGCCTCGGCGGTCTCTTTCATCTTCTGCAGGACGAAGGCGCTGATCTGGGAAGGCGCATATTTCTTGCCGCGGCTCTCGACCCAGGCATCGCCGTTATCGCCGGGGACGATCTTGAAGGGGACGAGGTCCTTTTCCTTCGCGACCATCGGATCGGTCATGCGTCGGCCGATGAGGCGCTTGACGCCGTAGAAAGTGTTGTCCGGATTGGTGACGGCCTGGCGCTTGGCGGCCTGGCCGACGAGACGTTCGTTGCTTTCGGTGAATGCGACCATCGAGGGCGTCGTGCGCGCGCCCTCGCTGTTCTCGATCACCTTGGCGTTCTTGCCCTCCATCACGGCGACGCAGGAATTGGTCGTGCCGAGATCGATGCCGATGACTTTAGCCATTCTCTAACCCCTTTATTGCGGCTGGGTCCCGCAGCCCTCTCAGGCGCTGCGGCATCCCCCGCGGATGCGGATTTGGATGGGCCGAGGGAGAGCCCCGGCCATTCGCCGCTCATATATGTGTGCGCTGGCTCCGCCCTGCAACGGGCAAGGGCGGGAAAAAGGGTCGCTTTTACCCGGCCAACCCGCCAAAGGCCGTCGCGCGGCGGGCCGGAACGCGGCGTTAAAAGGCCTTTTCGTATTCGAAGCGCCAGCGGATCGCGCCGCGCTCGGTCGCCCGATTGAGGCCGAGGAGATAGCCGGCCTCGTATTTTATCTTGCCGTACTAGAACATGTTGTACTGGCCGACCAGGGCGGGCCCAATGCGATGCTGGCCGTCCGAACCGTTGGAGATGCCCGAGATGCTGCTGATCCCGCCGTAATATTCGAAGCCCGGCTGGAAATATTGATTGATCATCAGCCGCGACTGCCAAGCGACCGTGAGCGGTGTTGCGTCGTTGCGGTTGCGCCCGACCTGCTTGCTCACGAATAGATTCAGCGTGTGCAACGTTTCGTGGCCGAGATCGAGGCCGAAGAGATCGGTCGCCTGCTTCTGGATCAGCGGGCCGAAATTGAACTGGTCGGTGCCGACGCGCGAAGCCGAATGCGAATACTCGGCGAAGAAGCCGAGATCCGCCCAGTATTTGCCCTGCTCCGTGAGCTGGAAGGTGTTCTCGAAGGTCGTGGCGTTGTAATTCCAGTTCTGGCCCGGCGCCGCCGCCATATCGAATTCGAGCTCTGGCTCCCACCAGGTGAAGGGCACGTAGCCTAGCTCGACGGTGTAGCTCTGATTATTGTTCTTGCCGCTGCCCGCCTTGTCGAGCGTGGTGTCGCCATTGTGCTCGATCTCGAATTCGCGATAGTCGATGATCGGATAATGCAGCTTCGAAATCGGCTTTGGCGGGCGGCGCGCAAGCGAAGCCAATGCCCGCGACCGCCATGGCGCCGAACGCCGCACGTCGCAGCTGGCCATGACGGCCCGTGGCGAGAATTCGCAAACCGAACATCGGTGATCCTCTTGTGTATTTCGCCCTGGCGGATTGCTACTTGGCGATGATGTGGCCGTGCGGCGTATCGGCGCTGAAGTCGTCGAAGAACTCGTAGCTGCCGGGCCGCAGCGGCCCGATGATGACGGTGATGTCGCTGCCGCCGGTCACCACTTTCTCGCGGTTGAGATCGGCGCTCTCGAATTCCGACGGCGTCGAATTGAGGTTCTTGACGGTGAGGGTGATTTTCTGCCCGGCCGGCACCGTCAGCTCGCTGGGCTGGAAGGCCTTGCCCTTGATGCTGAGGGTGTAAACGGCATCCGCCCAGCCCGGGGCGGCGAGCTGGCCAGTTTTCCGTTGAAGTGAAGCGATTTAGCCGAGCCGGCCGAGCACGGCGCGGGCCAGCGGGCTCTGCGGGTCGATCATCGAGCGAATGCCCTCGAAGTGATTGCAGCCCGGCATCACGAGCTCCTCGGCAGGATGGCCGCGTTCGCGCAGCGCCGCCGCGAACGTCCGGGCTTGGCGCTGGAATTCGGGGCTTTCCTTGCTGCCATAGGCGACGGTGATCGGACAGCGCAGCCGATCGAGGTGCCGGATCGCGCTGAACTCGTCCTCCTCCTCGGCGGAGAGCTTCACATAAGCGCTCCGCGCCGACAGCAGCACCGGTCGCAGCTCGTACATGCCGGAAACGCAGGTACCGCTTTTGAGCACATCTGCCGGCGCGCCGAAGCGCGTCCAGTCGGTGGTCAAGAGCACGCTCGTCAGATGCCCGCCCGAGGAATGGCCGATGACGTGAATGCGGTTGGGATCGCCGCCGAAACTCGCCGCGTTGGCGGCGAGCCAGGCGACCGCGCGGCGCAGCTCCGCGATCATGTCGGGCATGCGCGTCGCCGCTTTCGGCGGATCGAGCGTCGAGAAACGCGCCGCGACGAAATGCGCGCCGGCGTTGACGATCGTATCGGCGAAATAGACGAACATGTTGTCCGGCTGCGGCCGCCAGCGGCCGCCATGAACGAACAGCAGCACCGGCGCGCCCTTTTGCTTGGCGGGGAAGATCTCCAAGGTCTCGTCCTTGCCCTCGCCATAGCGGCGCTCGAAATGCTCGTAGCGCGCGCGCACCTCGGCGCAGCGTTCTCTGTTCTTGTCGCGCAACTCTTCGAAATTCGGCGCCCACACGGTCTGCTCGAAGGCGTCGTCGAGCTCTTTCTGTGTGTAGTCGAGATAGACCTTTGCTTCCGTCATCAGCGCCTCCCCGTGCGCGTCGGCGCGCCCGCTAAACCGTTTGATCGACCCGCGGCGTGTCGTCCATCGGCGCGCCGCCTTTGGCGACGCCGACCATCGCCGCACGCAACAGCCGGTCGTGCATGCGGTAGCCCGCTTGCAACACCTGAACGATCGCGCCGGCCGGCTGGCCGGTATTCGGCACTTCGAGCATCGCCTCATGCGCGTTGGGATCGAAGCGCTCGCCGATTTGCGGCTCGATGCGCTTGAGGCCATGTCGCTCGAACGCGGCAAATAGCGCGCGCTCGGTCGCGGCCACGCCTTCGATCAAGGCCTTGGCGCGCTCATCCTGGAGATCGCCGGCTTCGACCGTGGCGAGGGCGCGCCGCAGATTGTCGGCGACGTCGAGCAGTTCCTTGGCGAAATTCGCGGCGGCGTATTTCTGCGCGTCCTCGCGCTCGCGCTGGGCGCGCCGGCGCTGATTCTCGTTCTCCGCCAGCGCGCGCAAGAGCTTGTCCTTGGTCTCGGCGAGCTCGCCTTCGGCCTTGGCCAGCAAGCTCGCGAGCTCGGCGGCGCCGATCTCCGCGCGGGTCTGCGGCTCGCTGTCGCTCGGCGTCGGCTCCGGCGCCGGATCGGTCATGTCGTCAATCATGATTTCCGAATTTCTGTTTTCGTTTAGCCCAACATGCGGCCGATCACCTTGGCGGTGTAGTCGACCAGAGGAATGATACGGGCATAGTTGATACGCGTCGG
>DATGLO010000704.1:0-2287 GCA_035294105.1 Allostellaceae bacterium | reverse complement strand
CGCGCCCAAGGGTGGAGAGATCCGCCCGCCTCAAGCATTTTCGCGCGCGGGGGAGGGTCGGCGGCATCCGCAGGAAGGCTTGCCTTTCCGCGGACGAGCATCCGAAAGCGCGCTCTCACACAACGAAGGGCGAGTAAATGTATTCGATTTGGTTTGTTATCGTAGCGGGGCTCCTTGCCGTCGCCTATGGGATCGTGACGGTAACGGAGCTTCTCAAGGCTGACACCGGTTCGGCCCGAATGCAGGAGATCGCCGCCGCGATCGCCGAAGGCGCGCAAGCCTATCTGAGGCGGCAATATTCGACGATCGCCATCGTCGGAGCGGTGATCTTCATCATTCTCGGCCTGCTACTCTCCTGGACGGTGGCGGTCGGCTTTCTGATTGGTGCCGTGCTATCGGGCACGGCAGGCTTCATCGGCATGAACGTGTCGGTCCGCGCCAATGTGCGCACCGCGCAGGCGGCGGCGAAATCGCTCGGCGCCGGGCTCGACATATCGTTCAAGGCCGGGGCGGTGACGGGAATGCTCGTCGCCGGTCTCGCGCTGCTCGGCGTCTCTGTCTATTACGCGATCCTGACCGGCCCCTTGGGCCATGCGCAGAACAGCCGGGAAGTCGTCGATGCGCTCGTCGCGCTCGGCTTCGGCGCATCGCTGATCTCGATCTTCGCGCGACTGGGGGGCGGAATCTTCACCAAGGGCGCCGATGTCGGCGCCGATCTCGTCGGCAAAGTGGAAGCGGGAATTCCGGAAGACGATCCGCGCAATCCCGCAACGATCGCCGACAACGTCGGCGATAATGTCGGCGATTGCGCCGGCATGGCGGCCGATCTTTTCGAGACCTATGTGGTGACGGTCGTCGCCACGATGGTGCTGGCCGCGATCTTCTTCACCGGCCAATCCGTGCTCGGCACCGCGATGCTCTATCCGCTCGCGATCTGCGCCGCCTGTATCGTCACCTCGATCGCCGGCACGTTTTTCGTCAAGCTCGGCCCGACCAATTCGATCATGGGTGCGCTCTACAAGGGCCTCATCGCAACAGGTCTGCTGTCGATCGTCGGGCTTGCGGTCGCAACCCAATTCGTCATCGGCTGGGGCAAGATCGGCACCGTCAATGGTGCGGCAATCCATGGTACCCATCTCTTCGTCTGCGGGCTCGTCGGCCTCGCCGTCACCGGGCTCATCGTCTGGATCACCGAATATTATACGGGCACCGGCAAGCGTCCCGTCGTATCGATCGCACAGGCCTCGGTGACGGGGCACGGCACGAATGTCATTCAAGGCCTCGCTGTCTCGCTCGAGGCAACGGCCCTGCCGGCTCTCGTGATCGTCGGCGGCATCATCATCGCATCGCAGCTCGCGGGACTCTTCGGCATCGCGATCGCGGTGACCACGATGCTCGGCCTCGCCGGGATGATCGTCACCCTCGACGCCTTCGGCCCGGTCACCGATAATGCCGGCGGCATTGCCGAGATGGCGGGATTGCCGAAAGAAGTGCGCCATTCGACCGACGCGCTCGATGCCGTCGGCAATACGACGAAAGCGGTGACGAAGGGCTATGCGATCGGCTCGGCCGGCCTCGGCGCGCTCGTCCTCTTTGCCGCCTATACCAACGACATCAAACATTTCGTCGATACGGGCGTGACCTATTTCAAGGATGTCGCGGCGGTCAATTTCGATCTCTCGAATCCTTACGTCGTCGCCGGCCTCATCTTCGGCGGCATCATTCCCTATCTCTTCGGCGGCATCGCCATGACCGCGGTCGGCCGTGCGGCAGGATCGGTGGTCGAAGAAGTGCGCCGGCAATTCCGCGACAAGCCCGGGATCATGGCGGGAACGGAGCGCCCCGATTACGGACGCGCCGTCGATATGCTGACGCGGGCGGCGATCCGCGAGATGATCGTGCCGTCGCTCCTCCCGGTCTTGGCGCCGCTCATCGTCTATTTCGGCGTCCTCTTCATCTCCGGCTCGAAAGCTTCGGCGCTCGCGGCGCTCGGCGCCTCGCTGCTCGGTGTGATCGTCAACGGCCTCTTCGTGGCGATCTCGATGACCTCTGGCGGCGGAGCCTGGGACAATGCCAAGAAGAGCTTCGAGGACGGCTTCATCGACAAGGATGGCGTGAAGCACTTCAAGGGCAGCGAGGCGCATAAGGCTTCGGTGACGGGCGATACGGTCGGCGATCCTTACAAGGATACGGCAGGCCCGGCGGTCAATCCGGCGATCAAGATCACCAATATCGTGGCGCTCTTGCTCCTCGCCATTCTGGCGCATTGAGCGCCGGCTCACTTTCC
>DATGLO010000703.1:0-5911 GCA_035294105.1 Allostellaceae bacterium | reverse complement strand
GTCGCGTCGCCGGCGGCTCCTCGGGCGGCTCGGCGGCCGCGGTCGCGCTCGGCCTCTGCGAAGGGCCGATCGCCGGCATCGGCGCCGTCTGGACGTCGCAGAGCGAGACTTCGATGGCGGCGCTCGGCCTCTCGCTCTTCGCCGGCGCCTATGCGCAAGCGCCATGGGGCTATTTGAGCTCGCTGCATCCGAACGAAGCGCTCGGTTATAGCGGCACCGCCTATGCCGCGGGCGCCGGCTATCAGCTCGACGGCAACGCGCAGCTGCCCAATCACAATTTCGAGGTCGAGGGATTCTTTGCGAGCACCGCGCCCGGCATGCCCGATGCCGATCCGAGCCGGGTCGTCGCCGATCTCCTGACGAGCCCTTACTACGGCGCGGGCTTTCCGCCGGCGCGGCTCGGCTCGCTCGCGACCTATCGGAGCTACACGCTCGCCGCGGGCTTGTGGATCTCGCCCGCCTATAGCGAGCAGACGCAAGCCTCGTCGATGCTCGACGACATCGCGACCTACACCAACAGCGAATTCGTGTGGTCGAGCGGCGTGTTGAGCCTCGTGCCGCGCGGCGATGCCGCTCTTTCGGCGAACGGCTACAGCTACACGCCGCCTTCGGCACCGCTCTACGATCTCGGCGACGACGATTTCCTGCCCAACACCGCGACCGGCGCGTCGGCATCGAGCGACGATCCGGTGCTGGTGACGCGCATTCGCGCCGCCGACGCGCTCAACGACATCAAGCTCGAATATCTCGACCGCAGCAACAACTACAACACCAGCATCGTCGAAGCCTCGGATCAGGCGATGATCGACATCTACGGCTTGCGCAGCGATCAGGGAAAGACGGCGCATCTCTTCTGCGACGTGAACGCGGCGCGGCAATCGGCGCAGCTTCTGTTGCAGCGCCAGGCGATCCGCAACACCTATCAGTTCACGCTCGACCAGCGCTACATCCTGCTCGATCCGATGGATATCGTGACCCTGACCGATGCACGGCTCGGCCTCGCGCGGCAATGGGTGCGCATTACCGAGATCACCGAGAACGACGACGGCACCTTGCTTTTCGCCGCCGAGGATTACCTGGCCGGCACCGGCTCGGCCGCGACTTATTCCTTCGCCAGCGGCAGCGGCTATAGCGCCGATCTCAACAGCGATCCCGGCGACGCGCTGGCGCCGATCGTGTTCGAGCCGCCGGTTCAGATCGCCGCGAGCGCGCTCGAGGTCTGGCTCGCGACCGCGGGCGGCCCGCTCTGGGGCGGCGCCGACATCTATGTCTCGAGCGACGGCAGCACGTATAGGCTCGCCGCCACGACCAACGGCCCGGCGCGGATGGGCGCGCTGACCGCGTCGCTTGCCGCCGGCGGCGATCCCGATACCGCCGACACCATCGCCGTCGATCTCTCGTCCTCGCGCGGCAGCTTGCTCTCGGGCACGCAGAGCGACGCCGATCTCGGCCACACGCTCTGCTATGTCGCCGATAGCGGCGGCGGCTACGAGCTCGTCAGCTACGAGACCGCGACGCTCACCGGCAGTTACGCCTATGCGCTCGGCACCTATCTGCGCCGCGGGCTCTACGGGACCGGCATCGCGGGCCATGCGAGCGGCGCCGCTTTCGCGCGGCTCGATGACGCGATCGTCAAGCTCGCCTACGACAAGAGCCAGATCGGCGCGACGATTTACCTGAAGCTGGTCTCGTTCAATCTTTGGGGCGGCGGCGCGCAGCAGCTCGCCGATGTGCCGGCCTATGCTCACGTCATCGCCGGGCCGCCGGCGCCGCCAGACGTGACCGGCTTTGCCGCGCAGCAGGCGGGGGCGGTCGTCGCCTTCGCCTGGGACACGGTGAGCGACGCCGCTCTCAAAGGCTACGACATCGGCTACGCGCCCGAGGGCACGAGCGACTGGTCGCTCTTCGCCTTGCTGACCGAAGCTGCCGCCGGCACCGAGATGACGAATGCCGAAGTTCCGCCGGGCTCTTGGACCTTCGCGATCCGCGCGCGCGATATTGCCGATCGGCTCTCGCCCAACCTCGCGACGGTCGATCTCATCGTCACCAATCCGAACGCGGTGATTTACGGCACGGACGAAGCGCCGCTTTGGCCGGGCACGCTGTCGGGTTTCGTGCGCCATTACACCGGCGTCCTCACGCCGGCGGGCAGCAAGACCGTCGATCATTATGCCGCCATCGCGGCGCCCGCCGCGCCCAGCCTTTCGGCAAGCGCGGGCGGCGCGCTCGGCGCGGCGACGCTCTATGCGAAGATCACCTATGTCGATCGCACCGGCGAGACGCTGCCGTCGAGCGAGGCCTCGCTTGCGGTGAGCGCCGGCAAGTTGCTTTCCGTCGCGAGTCCGAGCGCGCCGCCTGCGAGCGCGACCGGCTGGAATGTCTATGTCGGAACGACGAGCGGCGGCGAGACCAGGCAGAATGCGTCGCCGCTCGCTTTGGGCGCGGCCTGGACCGAGCCGGCGAGCGGGCTCGTCGGCGGCGCCGCGCCGCCCGGCGCGAACACCACCGGCTGGGACGTGTTCGATTTCTTCGTGCCCGATCCGGTTTCGAGCGCGCGCTACGCGACCGGCGCGATCGACACCGGCTACAACGACACGCTGCGGGTCTTCGCGACCGAGAGTTTCGGCCAGCCGCCGTCGCCGCTTTTCGTCGCCGGGCCGCCCAAGGCATCGCCCGCGCTGAGTGTCGAGATCGACACCTGGCTTTCGGGCGCGGGCGATCCCGGAACCTTCGCGCCTTGGGGCATCGGCTATGTCAGCCTGCGCTATCTGCGCGCGGCGCTCGTCTATGACGGCATCGCCGACGACAACATCGCCTATATCGGCGATTTCACGCCGACCATCGACACCGCCCCGGCAGTCGAGACTTCGAGCGGCGTGACGATCGCGGCAGGCGGCACGACGGTGACCTTCCCGGCGCAGTTCCATGCGGCGCCGCAGGTGGTCGCGACCTGCATCAGCAACGCGGCGCTGACCGTGACCGCGACCGGCGTCAACGCGACCGGCTGCACCTTTCATGTGTGGAATTCGAGCGGCAGCGATGTCGGCGGCGTCATCAATTACACCGCGACGGGAGAATGAAGCCATGGCCTCCATTCTCTCTCGCCTCAAAGCCGCCGGTTGCCGCGTCGACGGGCTGCGCCTCAATCCCGACAACACCGTGACCTATCTGCCGATGGGGAGCGGGCCGTGGACGGCGGAAGAGAAGCAGAAGGTGTTCGCCGTGCTCGGCCTGCTGGAGAAACCTTGATTTATCGCGGCTGATCGCCGGGCCATGGCTGCCGGGACGCGTGCCGAATATGCAGAACCGTCACGGATTCATCGGTGACCCGATAGAAGATTTTAAAAGGGTAGCGGACGAGCGGGATGACGCGCACATCTGGGCGTTGCGCTACGCGTTGTCCTATTTCCGGCATGAGGTCTATTCGGGCAACGCAGGCACGGATAGTGGTTTCAAGCGCCAGTGAAACCGAATCGCCAAACAACCGGCGGCTATCGGCCCCAATATTCGCGATGTCCGTCATCGCGCGCCGCGCGTAGACGACCTTCATACCCCGCGAAATTTGGCGAATGCGGCTTCGATTTCGTCTTTGCTTGCGATCTCGCCGCGGGCCGCCTGCCCGAGCGCTTGGTCTACCGCTTTAAGCTCGTCGTCGCTTGCGTGATACACCCCGGTACGACGAGCCTCGATCTCGCGCGCAAACTCGGCGAGGTCTTCCTGGTCTTGGGGCGGCCACGATTCCGCCCGTTCAAGGATTTGTCGGAGCTTCGCGTTCATCGCTTCACTATAGCACCTGCCCCTAACCAAGCCATCTGCTCTCAGCTCACGGCGAGCCTGCCGGCTGAAAGCTGACGGCTGAAAGCTGAAAGCTTAACACCATGTCTTCCGGAACCAATCCGGTCGGCGCCTGGGCGCTGACCATGAGCACGGGCTCGGGCGTTCAGGATCCGACGACCTATAAAGGCGCTATCGACGCGAATTTCGCGGTGGCGCAGCGCATCGTCGATGCCTTCGCGCCGCATCCGACCGCGCCCGCCGCGATGAGCGTCGTCGTCGATGCGGGATTCATCGTCGGCGTTGGGCCCGCGGGCCTGCAAAGCGTGACCGAGGTCGCGGCGCAAAGCGTCGCCATTGCGGCGCCGCCCGCTTCGCCCAACAACCGCATCGACCTGATCGTCGTTGACGAAGCGACCGGCACGGCGAGCGTCATTGCCGGGACGCCCGCAAGCTCGCCCGCGGCGCCGGCCATCACGCCCGGCAAGAAGCAGATCGCGCAGGTGAGCGTGCCGAACGGCACCAGCGCGATCGCCGCGACGAACATCACCGACCTGCGCGCGGTGTGGCAGACGACCGTGCCGGGCATCCGTTGGGCGATCGCCGGCGGCACCGGCGATGCGATCACGGCGAGCTACACGCCCGCCAATGCCGCGCTGGCGGACGGACTCATTCTCGGCTTTCGTGCCGCGGCCGCCAACGCCACGACGACGCCCACCTTCAACCCCGACGGGCTCGGCGCCAGCACCGTCACCAAGAAAGGCGGCAGCGCGCTTCTCGCCGGCGATATTCCCGGCGCGCTCGCCGAATGCCTCGTCCGCTACAACGCCGCCAACACGCGCTGGGAGCTGCTCAATCCGGCCGTCGCACTGCCGGCGATCGCCAACGATCATCTGCTCGCCAACACCAGCGGCGGCAGCGCCACGCCGGTCGATACCGCGCTCGGGGCGCTCATCGACGCCGCGCTCGGCAACACGAACAACGACGTGCTGCAGCGCGTCTCCGGCGCATGGACCGCGACGACGCTTTCGGGCGCCATCGACAATGCGATCGGCGCGACGCGCGGCGCGATCTTGGAGCGCGGCGCCGTCGGCTGGACGGCGCTGGCGCCGGGCAGCAGCGGCACGGTCCTCACCGCGAACGGCACCGGCGCCGACCCGAGCTACCAAACCGTGCCGATCCCGACAACCTATGGCGCCGTGGGGACGTACACAGTTGTGGGCGACGATACGTCGCCTGGCTCATGGACCCCAGATCGACTTATTCACTTTCGGGCTTGTCAGGCACTTGGCGCTGCATGGGGGCGGCAGCGATTAACTCACAAGATGGATGCTTTCCCCCCATTCTTCACGTGTATAACTTCGTGAGGATATCGTGAGCGGCGCGCTATTTCTGGACGGTCCAGATCGGATAGGCGCTGCCGGCCTTCGCGACGAGCCGAAGTTGTCGCTTCCCAGCAGCGACAAACTCATCGACGGCCTTTTTGACGTCGGGCCAGAGATAATCGTCGCCGCAAAAAATGCCGCCGCGCCGCAGCTTCGGCCACCACGCAGCGAGATCGGCGTTGACGGCCGCGTAGCGGTGATCGCCGTCGATAAAGATAAGATCGGCGCTTTCGTCGGCGAAGCCCCGCGAGGCGTCGACGCTCGGTTGGCGATGCAAAACGGCACGATCGCCGAAAGAGCGCAGCGTTTCGCGGACGGCTTCATAGAGCCGATCCATCGCGCGCTGCTCAGAGGTTTCGCCGAACAGCGCGGCGACATCGCGCGAGAAGGGGTCGGCGTCATCGTATCCGGCCTGATAGGGATCGACTCCGTTGTATCGCCAAGACGGCATGGATTGCAGCAGATCGAGCGCGTGATACCCGTAGGCGACGCCGATCTCGACAACGACACTTCCTCCACGGAGGCTTTTGGCGAGCGCGGGAACAACACCGTAATAGCCGGCCGGCCATGCGCAGTGGGGGAAATAATCGCGCAACAGCTTCTGATCGGCAGCGACGCTCGTCATGCCGCTTATCTTAGAGCCGTTCCGGAAAGTTTCGACTCAGGATGAAGGGGCTGTCAATCGACGCAGCATGATGCGGATCATGGCGAGGCGAACGAAGGCAGCGGCCTTGCGGGCGTGACGCTCGAAA
>DATGLO010000702.1:0-4673 GCA_035294105.1 Allostellaceae bacterium | reverse complement strand
GGCGGCGATTTTCTTCGTCATTGCGCTGATCGCCGGTTTGGTGGGCTTCACCGGCATTTCCGCCGCGACTGCCGCAATTGCCAAGCTGCTGTTCTTCGTCTTCCTGGTGCTGTTCGTCGTCTCGCTGATCGCTTCGATGATCACGCGCGGGCCGTCGTCGCCGCCCTGACCCGCCGGGACTTATTGACATTCTCCGCGCCGGCGCCACGATTCGGCGCGTAACATCGTCGGCGGAACGCGACAGCCGGCAGCACGTTTTGAAGGCGCGCGCATCTTCGGCGGCAGGAGGCATCATGGCGAGCGACGCGAACGGCGCCGACGGCGATCTGCAAAAAATCGCCGGCGACATTCAGGCACTCAAGCAAGACTTGGCCCGGCTGATGGAGCACATCAAGACGAGCACAACCGAGACGGTCACCGAAGAGGCGAGCCGCTTCTATAACAACATTGCGTCGGAAGGGCAGCGGCAAGCGGCAGCGCTGGCGCAATCGGTCGAGGAAAAGCCGCTTACGAGCGTTCTCATCGCCTTCGCTGTCGGTTTCATCGCCGCGCGCGTTCTGTCGCGCTAGCGATTTCCATGGGCGGCGCGACCGAAGAATTGGTGAAGCTGGCCGCGCGGCTGGTTTTCCAGCAATTCGCGACGCCCTATCGGGCCGCCTTCGAGCGACGCATCGGCATGATCGTGGCCTGCGGGGTTCTCGCTTTCATCGCCGGATTGGCGGGCGTGGTGTGCGCGGTCGGCGCGTTCTGGCTGTGGCTCGCGCCCCATGTCGGCAGCGCGGTGGCGGGCGTGATCTGCGCTGCTGTCTTGTTGATCGCCGCCCTCATCCTCGGACTCGTGGCGATGCATTATACCCGCCATTCGCCCTCGGCCGCGCTCGCCGATGTTTTGAAGGGCAAGGACATCGCCGCGGCGGTCGAGAAGCATCTGCCGGAATTTCTCATCGCCGCCGCGGTCGGCGGTCTGTTGTTCGGCCTGCGGCGCCGCAAATAGGCCGCGGCCCCGTCAATGCGCCGAGCGACGATCTGCCGGGCCTCGGCCGCGCGACAGATTATGCGCCGTATTGACGAGGCCCACATGCGAGAAGGCCTGCGGGAAATTGCCGAGCAAGCATTTCGCGGCGGGATCGTATTCCTCGGCGAGCAGCCCGACATCGTTTCGGATATCGAGCAACCGCTCGAAGAGCGCGCGCGCTTCGCGCTCGCGTCCGAGGAGCGCGTAATTGTCGGCCAGCCAGAACGAGCAGATGAGAAAGGCGCCCTCGCTCGCGGGCAGGCCGTCGGGGGCTTCCTCGGGCCGGTAGCGCAGCACGAAGCCGTCCTCCGAAAGATCGCGCGCGACGGCTTCGGCGGTTGCGACGACGCGCGCGTCTTGGGGCGGCAGGAAGCCGACCAGCGGAATGCGCAACAGCGCGGAATCGAGCGCCTTTCCGTCGTAGCCCTGAACGAAGACGCCGCGCTCATGGTCGACGCCGCGGGTGCAAACTTCGCGGTGGATGTGCGAGCGGATCGCTTTCCAACGGCCGACCGGGCCTTTCAAGCCGAATTTTTCGGCTGATTTGATCGCGCGATCGAACGCCACCCAGGCCATGACGGCCGAGTGCGTGTGACGCCGCTCCGCGCCGCGGATTTCCCAAATGCCCGAATCCGGCTCCTGCCAATGGCCCTCGAGGAATTCGAGCAAACTCTCTTGCACATGCCGTGCGTCGTCCTCGGGCTCGATGCCGTGCAGTTGCGCCGAGTAGAAGGCGTCGACGATCTCGCCGAAAATGTCGGTCTGGCGCTGGGTGTGGGCAGCGTTGCCGACGCGCACGGGCCTGCTGCCGGCATAGCCTTGAAGCGCGGAGAGCTCGTATTCGGGCAGGCGCCGCTCGCCGGCAAGGCCGTACATCACCTGCACTTCGGCAGACGAGCCCGCGACCGCGCGCAGCAGCCATTCGCGCCAATCCTGCGCCTCTTCCCGATAGCCCGAGAGCAGCAGCGCATAGAGCGTGAAGGTGGCGTCGCGCAGCCAGCAGAAGCGATAATCCCAATTGCGCACGCCGCCGAGCTTTTCGGGCAGCGAGGTCGTCGCCGCGGCGACGATGCCGCCTGTCGGCCGATAGGTCAGCGCTTTGAGTGTCAGCAGCGAGCGCAGCTCGGCCTCGCGCCATTCGCTCTTTGCCTGGTGGCGGGCGCTCCAGGTCTCCCAATAGGCCACCGTCTCGTTCAAGGCGAGCGTGGGATCGTAAGCCGCGGGTTCGGCCTCGTGCGAGCGATACCAGCTCAAGGTGCAAGGAATGATCTCGCCCGCGTGGACGGTGAACTCGCCGACGGTCGTTTGTTCCCGACCTTGCAGATCGACTTGCGTGCGCAACAACAGAGCGTCGGGTCCGGCTACGGCGCTGAGCCCGTCCGGGCGTCGGCGCACCCACGGCACGATGGTGCCGTAGTCGAAACGAAAGATCAGCTCCATCGCGAAGGTCACGACGCCGGCTTCGCCGCGGACGATCCGGACCAGATCGACGCGCCGGCCGTCGGACGCGAATGACGGCGAACTCTCTGCGCAGAGCGGCATGAAATCGATAAGGAGCGCCGTGCCGCTGCGCGTTCGGAAGCGGGTTTCGAGCACCATTGTGCCGGGACGATAACGCCGCTCGACCGCGAGGCCGTGCTCGCTCGGCGCGATCAGCCAGCGGCCGTTCTTTGCTTCCCCGAGCAGTGCAGAAAAGCACGCGGGCGAATCGAACCGCGGCACCGGGAACCAATCGATCGAGCCATTGCGGCCGACAAGGGCCGCCGTCATGCAATTGCCGATCAAGGCATAATCTTCAATGCGCTGCGCGTTCAGGGGGGTCGCCGCCATATCGTTCTAACCGAAGAGGCGGAAGCGAGTTCCGCCGCGCGGCGGCCGGGGTAGAGTCTAAAAACAGGCTCGTTGACGCGAACGCTTGGAGGCGTTGCGCTTCACGCAACTGCTCTTCGGCGGCAATCCGCTTTCCGCCTCCTCGCTGACTGGGCGAGAGCGCGCTGCTCGCGGCCGGTCGCAAAGCCTCAGCTGGGCAGTGGCGCTGCCGTGCTACCCTCGAAAACGCGTCAAAGCAGATAGAATAAGGCTTTTTCGTGGTTTTTGTGGCGAAAACGGCCCAGCGCCCGTTACGCGATATCCGCGCTCCATGCTTTATGATAGCGTCTCGCTCATGGCAATTTCCGGTAACGTGTCGGGCCAAGCGCTCGACCGACGCAAGCTGGCCGACGACCGGGCGTCAGCGGAAGCGAGGCTTCGCGCCCTCGATGCCATGCTGGGCGGCGTCGCTCACGATCTCAACAATGCGCTCTCCGTCGTGCTGATGAATCTCGACGTCATGCAGCAAGATACGGCGCTGGTGGCCAAGCATCAGCGCCGTATGGAAGGCATGTTCGATGCCATGACGAAGGCATCGACTTTGGTTCGGCATCTCCTCAGCTTCTCGCATTCGCGGCGTCCCGAGCCGGAGGTCGTCAGTATCGCAGAAATCCTTGAGTCCTTGATCGAACTATTGCGGGTCGCCGTCGGCAAGGAAGTCGAGATCACGCTCGTGAGCCGCGGCGCGCCGGAACCGTGCTGCGTCATCGTCGATCCGGCGACGTTCGAGGTTGGATTGACGCATGCCGTGCTGCAATTGGCCGCGACAATGCGCGGCGGCGGCCGGCTGACGCTCGACCTCGATAAAAACGAAGCCGATCACCACGTGGTCCTGACCGTCGAAGCCCACTCGCGCAGTCCCGATCCGCGTCAAGACGGGACCGACAAAATGGATATCGCCCTGCTCGAGCATCTCGCGCGCGACGCGCGAGGTCGCGTAACGTTGGCGAGCGCGGATTCGGCTTTTCGGCGCCTCACGATCCATCTTCCCGCCTGCTCTGAAACCACGGTCGCTTAGCTCCAACTCGGCAATGCCGGCGTTGCAGCGCTCGGCCGCGCGAGCGGAACGATTTTATGAAACTTGCGTTGCCATCTAGAGCAACCCGCGCGCTACGGGTGGCGCAAAAGCGCAGGGTTGCCCGGTTCGCGCATGGAAGAGACACGAGAAGATCGAATTGGCGAGATGCCGAAAGGGCACGAGACGGTACTGGTGGTCGAGGACAACGACCTCGTGCTCGATCTCGTCGCCGAGATGATGAAGGATCTCGGCTATGAGGTCCTTACCGCGGTCGACGCGCGTTCGGCGCTATGGATCATCGAACACGACGATCATATCCAGTTGTTGTTCACCGACGTCATGATGCCGAACCATATGAACGGCATCGATCTTGCACGCGCCGCCAAGCGCCGCCGGCCCGATCTCAAAGTGCTGTTGACCTCGGGCTATGCCGCTTTCGGGCCTGCCGCCGACGGCGGGGCGGAATTTCCGGTGTTGCCGAAGCCTTATCGTCGCGGCGAATTGGCGCGGCGCGTGCGGGCAACGCTCGACGGCTCGTAGTCGCCTTCTCGCTCAGGGTGGCAGCGTTTGCCCGGCGATGCGCACGGTGGCTTGAAGCCGCGGATCGCGCGCCGACGTGGCGAGCTCGATGCGATAGGCCCCGGGCACGATCTCCCAGCGCTCATGCGCGACATCGAAATTCGCAAGCAGCCTTGGATCGACGGCGATGCCGACGCTGCGGCTCTCGCTGGGCGCGAGCGCGACCTTGGTCCAGCCGACGAGGCGGCGCAT
>DATGLO010000701.1:0-2527 GCA_035294105.1 Allostellaceae bacterium | reverse complement strand
GAGACCGATTTCGTCGCCCGCAACGACACGTTCCAGAAGTTCGTCGCCACCGTCGCCGAGCTGGCCTTGACCCATGTCGATGTCGATCGCTTGAAGGTCGCGCCCTATCCCGGCGCCGGCCGCAAGGTCGAGGAAGAGCTGACGCACCTTATCGCGACCATCGGCGAGAATATGTCGATCCGCCGCATGGCGCGGCTGCACGTGCCGCACGGCGTCGTCATGTCTTATGTCCATAACGCCGTCGCGCTCAATCTCGGCAAGATCGGCGTGCTGGTCGCGCTCGAATCGGCGGCGCAAGGCGAGCGGCTGGGCGGCGTCGGCCGCCAGCTCGCGATGCATATCGCGGCGGCGCGGCCGCAATATCTCGATATCGCGGCGGTGCCGAAGGCCGATCTCGATCGCGAGCGCGACGTGCTGCGCGAGCAGGCGAAGGCTTCCGGCAAGACCGATGCCGTCGTCGAGAAGATGGTCGAGGGCCGGCTCAGGAAATTCTACGAAGAGACCGTGCTGATGGAGCAGATCTTCGTCATCGATAACGAGACCAAGGTCGCGAAGATCATCGACGCGGCGGGAAAGGAGCTCGGCGCGCCGGTCAAGATCGCGGCTTTCGAGCGGCTGGTGCTGGGCGAAGGGATCGAGAAGGACCCGACCGATTTCGCCGCCGAAGTCGCTGCGACCCTAAAGCCGAATTAACGACGCGAATCGGCCGCGCCTCGTCATGGCCGCGAGTGCGGCCATGACGAGGCGCTTTACTTATTGTATAGTCCCGCACCATGCCGGACACCTTGGGCAAAGGCCCGAAATACCGCCGTGTGTTGCTGAAGCTTAGCGGCGAAGCGCTGATGGGCGAGCAGACCTCCGGCATCGATTCGAACGTCATCGAGCGCATCGCCGCCGAGGTGAAGAGCGTCCACGACTTGGGCGTGCAGGTCGCGCTGGTGGTAGGGGGCGGCAACATCTTCCGCGGCCTCTCGGGCGCGGCCGTCGGCATCGAGCGCGCGACCGGCGACTACATGGGCATGCTGGCGACGGTGATCAACGCGCTCGCTTTGCAAAGCGCGCTCGAGAAGCTCGGCCTTACCACGCGTGTGCAATCGGCGATCTCGATGCAAGAGGTGTGCGAGCCTATATCCGCCGCCGCGCCATCGCGCATATGGACAAAGGCTATGTCGTGATCTTCGCCGCGGGCACCGGCAACCCGTTCTTCACGACCGACACCGCGGCCGCGCTCAGGGCTTCGGAGACCGGCTGCGAAGCGTTGCTCAAGGCAACGAAGGTCGATGGCGTCTACAGCGCCGATCCCAAGAAGGACCCGAAGGCCGAGCGCTACGAGCAGCTCACGTACATGGACGTGCTGAGGCGCGACCTGCAAGTCATGGACGCGGCGGCGATCTCGCTGGCGCGCGAGAACCGGATTCCGATCCTCGTCTTCTCGATATTCGACAAAGGCGGATTCGCCGAGGTCGTCTCCGGCAAAGGCCGCTTCACCATCGTTGCCGAATAGGCGACAATGGCGCAACGTCACGAGCAGCAAAGCATCAGCGAGGAGATGCGGCCATGAGCGAAGAGAAGATCGTCAGCGATCTGCGCAAGCGCATGGAGGGCGCGTTCGACGTCTTGCGCAAGGAGTTGGCCGGGCTGAGGACCGGTCGCGCTTCGGCGAGCCTTTTGGAGCCGGTTCACGTCGAAGCCTACGGCAATCGCTTGCCGCTGAGTCAGGTCGGCACGGTCAGCGTGCCCGAACCGCGGCTGCTCATCGTTCAGGTCTGGGACAAAGGCAACGTCAAATCGGTCGAAAAGGCGATCCGCGAGGCAGGGCTCGGCCTCAATCCGCAAACCGAGGGCCAGACCATCCGCGTGCCCGTGCCCGATCTCTCGGAAGAGCGGCGCAAGGAGCTGACGCGCGTCGCCGCGAAATATGCCGAAGCGGCGCGCGTTTCGGTGCGCAACGTGCGGCGCGACGGGCTCGACGTGCTGAAGAAGCAAGAGAAGGACAGCACGATCACGCAAGACCAGCATAGGAAGCTGGAAAAGGAGATTCAGATGTTGACCGACGCGACCATCAAGCGCGTCGACGATCTGCTGGCGCAGAAAGACAAGGAGATACTTCAGGTCTGATGTCGGGGGAGAGGGATTTGTCTGCGCCGGCGCCGCCGGCGCATGTCGCGATCATCATGGACGGCAACGGGCGCTGGGCGAAGGCGCGCGGCTTGCCGCGTATTGCCGGTCATCGCCGCGGCGCCGAAGCCGTGCGCCGCACGATCGTCGCCGCGGTCGAGCTCGGCGTTTCCTACCTGACCTTGTTCGGCTTTTCGTCCGAGAACTGGAAGCGGCCGACCGACGAGGTCAACGATCTGATGGGGCTCCTGCGCCATTATCTGAGGGGCGAGATCGCCGAATTGCATCAGCAGGGCGTCCGTCTCGTCGTGATCGGCGATCGCGCGCGGCTCGCGCCCGATATCGTCACCTTGATCGCCAATGCCGAGCAACTGACGCGCGCCAACGCCAAGCTCACGCTGATCGTCGC
>DATGLO010000700.1:0-2006 GCA_035294105.1 Allostellaceae bacterium | reverse complement strand
CTGCGCCGCGATAACCGGCTCGACGAGATCACCGTGAAGGTCGAAGCGCGCACCGACGCCGCGCACGATTCGAGCCGCGAGAATGCCGGCCGCGATCTCGCCCATCGCATCAAGGCCTATGTCGGGATCAACGCCGCGGTCGATGTCGTCGTCCCGGGCGCGATCGAGCGCTCGTTGGGCAAGGCGGTGCGGGTCCGCGACTTGCGGCCGAAGGGCTGAAAATCCGCTTCGTTTCCGCATGTCAAATGTCAACCATTTGTATTTACTCGGAAAATTGGCTTTGTTCGGAAATTTTTGTTTTCGCGCCGCCTTCCCTTTTCGCGTTGGACGCTTTATTGATTTCTGCGCGAATCAAGGAGCGTCGTGATTAGCCGCTATCGAAACCGCATCGTTGTCGGCGCGCTTGCGCGTTAGGATGCTGCGGCCGAATCAATTCTCGAGGTAATGTTTGAATGGCTGCGAAGAAAAAAGCCGCAAGCAAAAAAGCTGCAAACAAAGCGCATCCGAAGCGGTCGTCTACGAAGTCCAAGAGCAAGGCGCGCCCGGCGCCGACGAAGGCTCAACCGAAAGTAAAGACCTCACCTACGGCCAAGAAGGCGTACCTTCTCGCTGCTCTGGCGACGCAGCAGCCGAAAGCGAAACCGGCGCCCAGTCCTGTAGCGCCGCCGGCGTCGCCAGAGCTTCGAGGAGCGCCGCGCCCGGGATTGCAGAAGCGTCCCGAGGCGATGCCGATCGGCGAGGTGACCGTGAGCGACGGGGATCGCGTCATCGAACTAAGTACGTTTTATGCCGCGGAAGGTCGCGACGAATATATTCAGCGCTGGGAAGCGCGCGGCTATGCCTGCCGCTTTACGCCCTGGAACGGCTTGGCGTAGGCAGACGGCCGCGGCGGTTCAGAGCCGCCGCTGCGCCGCGTTCCAATGGCGCTCGAGATTGGCGATCAGCGCCGGGCTGAAATGGCAGTAGGCTTGCTCGCGACAATAGACCGCCATGTAGCGGCGGAAGAGATCGAGCGGCTCTTCGGCGACGCGCAGCGCGCGGCGATTGCCGGCGGCGCTGACGACGCCTGAATCCGCAAGACCGGCGATGGCGCGCTCGACCGCCGCGTCCATCTCCTCGGGCGCGGCGATCTCGTCGCAGATCAAACGGCCCTCGGGGCTGGCGCAATCGATGCGCCGGTCGTTGAGAATCGCCTGGCGCGCGATGCGGTCGCCGACGAAGCGCGTGAGCCTGAGATTGGCGGCGCCGGGGATGATGCCCTCCTTGCGCGCCGGTAAGGTCATATAGGCATCGCGCGCGGCGACGATGTAATCCATCGCCAGAAGGAGCTGGCAGCCGCCGCCGATCGCAAACGCGTCGAGCTGCGCGATCCACGGCTTCTCGATCGTGCCGCCGCTCAGCTCGTCGGGCGACACGTCTTCGCGCGCGACGCCGCGGAAGATCTTGTTCACGAAGCCCATGTCGCGCTGGATGTAAAATAGGTAGGGAATTTTGCCGCGATAGAGATGGGTCAGGTTGATGCCCGCGGAAAAAATTCGCCGGCCGCGGTATTTCGCATGCTCGACCACCCCGCCGCGCAGCACGGCGACAACGGATTGCGGATCGAGATTGGCGAGATCGGTCGCGATCTCCGCATCGTCGAGCGTCGTGGCGTCCTCGGCGTTGAGGTAGCGCGGATTGCGCAAGGTGACGACGGCCGCCCGGCCCTGTCGTTCGACCGTCGCGGTGGCGAGCTCGACCTTGCCGCTGCGCTGATAGTCTCCCATTCTTTCGAGCGCCTCACGCCGCGGCAGCAGCATGGCATGACAGAGATGCATGCCGGTCGCCGGATTGGCGAGCACATGCGCGAGGAAGATGCCTTGCGCGATCTCGAGCCCGCTCCTGTCCTTTTGATCCAGCTCCGCCTCGGCCGCGAGCGCCTCCGCCGCAGGCACCAGGCCCGGCACGATGCGCGCGGCCTCTCGGACAAGCGCCTCGACGCGGACAAATTTTTTGAGATCGCCGGT
>DATGLO010000699.1:0-7996 GCA_035294105.1 Allostellaceae bacterium | reverse complement strand
TATATCGTGAGCGTGAATTCCCCCTCACCCAACCCTCTCCCCGCCGGGGAGAGGCGCCGAGCGAAGCGAGGCGGTGAGGGGGCTTACCGCGTAAGATAATCGAAGCAAAATCATGCCGCCCGATGCCGCCGCCGCCGATCTGAGAGACGTGAACTTCGCCGATGCGCTCGGCGAGCGCTATCTCTCTTATGCTCTCTCGACCATCGTCTCGCGCTCGCTGCCCGATGTGCGCGACGGGCTGAAGCCCGTGCATCGCCGCCTGCTCTATGCGATGCGCGAATTGGGCCTGGCGCCCGGTTCCGGATTCAAGAAATCCTCGCGCGTCGTCGGCGACGTCATCGGCAAGTTCCACCCGCATGGCGACATCGCGGTCTACGAGGCGCTGGTGCGCCTCGCGCAGGATTTCGCGCAGCGCTACCCGCTGGTCGACGGCCAGGGCAATTTCGGCAGCCTCGACGGCGACGGCCCGGCGGCAATGCGTTACACCGAAAGCCGGCTTACCGCTTTCGCCGAATTGCTGCTGCAAGGCATCGACGAGAACGCGGTCGATTTCCGCCCGACCTATGACGGCGAGAATCACGAGCCGGCGGTCATGCCGGCGGCCTTTCCCAATCTTCTCGCCAACGGCGCCGCCGGCATCGCCGTCGGCATGGCGACCAGCATCCCGCCGCACAATATCGTCGAGCTGCTCGACGCGGCGAAGTTCCTCTTGAATCGCCCGCGCGCCACCACCGTGGCCGAGCTGGTCGAGCTGATTCCCGGCCCCGATTTCCCGACCGGCGGCGTGCTGATCGAAAGCAAGGCGTCCGTCGTCGAGGCCTACAGCACGGGGCGCGGCTCCTTCCGCTTGCGCGCGCGCTGGACCCGCGAGGACACCGGCCGCGGCGGCTATCAGATCGTCGTCACCGAGATTCCCTATCAGGTGCAGAAGTCGCAGCTCATCGAGAAGATCGCCGCGCTCTTGGAAGAGCGCAAGCTGCCGCTGCTCGGCGACATCCGCGACGAATCGACCGAAGAGGTGCGGCTGATCCTCGAGCCGAAGACGCGCAACGTCGATCCCGCGCATCTGATGGAATCGCTCTTCCGCGCGACCGAGCTGGAAAAGCGCGTGCCCTTGAACCTCAACGTCCTCGATGCGACGGCGACGCCGCGCGTCATGAACTTGAAAGAGGTGTTGCAGGCCTGGCTCGATCATCGCCGCGAGGTGTTGCAGCGCCGCACCGAGTTCCGCCTCGATGCGATCGCCCGCCGCATGGAGATTCTGCGCGGGCAGATGATCGTCTATCTCAATCTCGACGAGGTCATCAAGATCATCCGCGAATACGACGACGCCAAAGAGCGGATGATCAAGAAATGGAAGCTCACCGAGGTGCAGGCCGAGGCGATCCTCAACATGCGGCTCAGGTCGCTGCGCCGCCTCGAGGAGATCGCGATCAAGAAAGAGCTTGCCGAGCTCGCTGCCGAGCAGAAGGACAAGAAGGCGCTGGTCGCCGACGAAAAGCTGCAATGGAAGGCGATCGGCGCCGAGCTTGCCGAGCTGCGCAAGGAATACGCGCATCAGGCGTCGGCCAAACGCCGCACCGAAGTCGGTGCGCCGCCGGCCGAGATCGAGGTGCCGGTCGAGGCGCTGGTCGAGCGCGAGCCCGTCACAGTGCTGTGCTCGGCCAAAGGCTGGATCCGCGCGGCCAAGGGCCACAACGTCGCCACATCCGATTTCAAATACAAGGAAGGCGACGAAGAGCGCTTCGTCGTCCAGACGACGACCGCCGACAAGTTGCTGCTCTTCGCCTCGAACGGGCGGTTCTATACGCTCGACGCCGCCGATCTGCCGTCGGCGCGCGGCCATGGCGAGCCGGTGCGGCTGATGATCGAATTGGACAACGAGCACGATCTCGTCGCGATGATGGCCTATAGGCCCGGCGCGAAGCTCTTGCTCGCGGCGAGCGACGGCCGCGGCTTCGTCGTGCCGGCCGACGAGGTGGTGGCGCAAACCCGCAACGGCAAGCAGGTGTTGAACTTAGGCGAGGGAGCGAAAGCGGTCGCCTGCGCGCCGGCCGAAGGCGACACGGTCGCGGTGGTCGGCGACAACCACAAGCTCTTGCTCTTTCCCTTGAGCGAATTGCCCGAGATGGCGCGCGGCCGCGGCGTGATGCTGCAACGCTATCACGACGGCGGGCTCAGCGACGCCAAGGTGATCACCGCCGCCGAAGGCCTCTCCTGGCGCGCGGGCGAGCGAACGCGCACCGAGATGGACCTCGACAATTGGCGCGGCGCGCGCGCGAGCGCGGGACGCATGGCGCCGCGAGGGTTCCCGAAAGAGAACAAATTCGGGTGAGGGGCTTTAACGGCCGCTCGTATTTTTTTGTCTCATGCCCGGGCTCGTCCCGGGCATCCATGGGTTGATCCAAAAACGTGGATGGGCGGAACATCCCCGGGAGCGGCCCGTCGCAGGGCCGCCCCGGGGACGGCCATGACGTTCAAAGAAAAGAATCGGAAACCGAACTCTCACGGGGCTACCTTTCGCCGGACAGGAGGGGCGCCATGTTCGACAATCTCTTTCGGCTCGATGGGAAAATCGCGGTGGTGACGGGGGCGGGGAACGGGCTCGGCCGCTCTTTCGCGCTTGGCCTGGCCGCGTTCGGCGCGACCGTGATCTGCGCCGATCGCAACATGGAGGGCGCGGAAGAGACCGCGTCGCTGGCGAAGCAATCGCGCCTCAATGCCGAGCCGCTCCACAACGACGTCGCCGACGAGGCATCGGTCGATCGCGCCTGGGGCGAGATCAAGGACCGCTATGGCCGGGTCGATATCCTCATCAACAACGCCGGCATCTCGGCGGCGCGCGCCGCGTTCGGAGCACCGTCGAGCTTCATTGCCCGATCAGTTGCACGCTTGGCACGGTCGGTAGCGAACTGCCTTTCTTTTGCAGCGCGACGATCTGCTGGACGAGCGTGATCATGTGCATCGTCTCGTCGAGGCTGCCGGGAGCGGCTTTTGGAACGTAATAGATGTCGTCATCGACCGTCGCCGATACGATCGCGTCCAGCGGCGGGCTACCGTCCTTGGCTTCCACCGGGTCGAACAGCGTGAGGTTGTCGCGATAGGTCGCGTTGCGGACGGTGACCTTGAATCCGCGGGTCGCGAGATTGAGCAACGTGCCGAGGTAATAGATGACGCCTTCGGGCGCCCGGATAACGAAACGTGTGTTCGCCGGGTCGGCGCAAAGGGCGGGGGCGGCCGGCGGCGCGGTGCTCGTTGACGCCGGCGCATGCGACGGTGCGAAGCGCAGCTCCGGACTTGGCAAGGCCAACGGCGCAATCGGTTGTCGCGCAGGCGGCTTGGCGCCGTTCTTGGCACCGCCCGGCGCGGCAGGGGCCGGCGCGGCCGCGGCCGGCGCCGAACAAATACCTCCGAGCACGTTGTCGATCGCAAAGCTGCTCGTGTCCTTGTCGGCTTTATCGCCGCCGCTGGCATCGACGGCGACATTGACGTTGATCGTCTTGGTGTCGGGCGACGTGCTTACCGAAGCGGCGTTGCCGTCGGTGGTGGTCGTCTGCGGCGCGCTCGCAACACGGACGTTCACGGCTTCGAGCAAAGCGACAAAATACTGGAACGCAGCGAAAGCACAGGGCTTTTTGTCGTTCGGGGCATTGATCAATCTCGTCATGTTCGTATCGGCATCGCCGGCCGTCGGCTGGTGCGCGGGCGCCGTCAAGGCGGCGAGATCGGGACAAGCCGGATTGTTTTCCTGGTTGAAGAGGGCGACATCGGGAACGAGGATGCATTTCGTATCGCTAGCGTCGTTAACTGGGCAGATCGGTTCGCGGCGGACGGCAAATTTGATGGCGTTGACCAGCCGCGTCGGGACATCGATCTGTTGCACGAAGGCATGGAGAAGGATCTGCGGCGTCCACCCGTTGTCGAGGTAGTAGCCGAGCGTCGAAACCGCCAAGGGCTGCATGAACCCTTCCTCGAACTCCTGCGTGTCGAGCGGCGCGGTCGTGACGCTGAGCCCTTCCTGCAGCTTGAAGCTCGGCGACGCCGAATAGACGTTGCCGTTCTTGGGACCGAAGGGAATGGTGAAGCCGACGCTGCTGCCGTCGGCGATGCCCGAGCTGACGATCTGGCTTGTCGCGGTGAAGATCAGCGGATATTGCTTGCTGGCCCGCACGATGTTGACGAGCACCTGGCGCGTGTCCGCGTTTTGAACCGCGTCGTTGATCTTCATGGTGCGGTCGGAAATCTCGAATTGCTCGCAGCCCGCGAGGATTGCCAGCAGGCTCAAGCATGCGCCCGCGCGGAGCGCTTTCCCCCATCTCATATGCTTCCCCCCAGAGCGCTCGTTGTGGCGCTTGCAAGCAACTCTAACGTTGCGCGTACACCATATCAATGCAAATAGCAAAGCCGACAACCGCAAGGGGAGTGAGGTCCCGAATGTGAAATCACCGCCCCGCATTCGGTGAATCTCTTGTCGGCAGCGGCATCCCGCTACAGTTCATTCTGAGGAGGAACCCGGCCCATGTTCGACAATCTCTTTCGGCTCGACGGGAAAATCGCGGTGGTGACGGGGGCGGGGAACGGGCTCGGCCGCTCGTTCGCGCTCGGCCTGGCCGCGTTCGGCGCGACCGTGATCTGCGCCGATCGCAACATGGAGGGCGCGGAAGAGACCGCGTCGCTGGCGAAGCAATCGCGCCTCAATGCCGAGCCGCTGCACAACGACGTCGCCGACGAGGCATCGGTCGATCGCGCTTGGGGGCTGATCAAGGATCGCTATGGCCGGGTCGACATCCTCATCAACAACGCCGGCATCTCGACCGCGAGCGGGCGCACGCATGAGTTCAGCGTCGCGGATTGGGATCGTCTCATGGCGATCAACCTGCGCGGCGTGTTCCTCTCGACGCGCGCCGCGCTCAACCTCATGCTGCCGGCGGTCCAGCCGAAGAAACCGGGCGGCTCGATCATCAACATCGCCTCGGTGGCGGCGCTGCGCGGCTATTACCCGGGCTTCGTCTCGCTCCAGGTGAACTATTCGACGGCGAAGGCCGGGCTCATCGGCTTCACCCGCCAGGTCGCGGCCGAATATGCGAAAGAGCAGATCCGCGTCAACGCCATCGCGCCCGGCTGGCATGGCGGCACCGCGCTCGCAGCCGAGCGCCGCGCCGTCGCGAGCGCCGAGGAGATGGCGGCGTTCGAGCGCGAGCTGATGAAGCGCATCCCGATGGGCCATCGCGGCGTGCCCGACGATCTCGTCGGCCTCGCGGTCTATCTCGCGAGCGACGCCTCGCATTACGTGACCGGCCAGGTGATCGCGCATGACGGCGGCTGGGACGCGGTGGTGGTGTAGGGGGTGCGAAAAGCACTCGAGAACCGTGACGGCGGAAACGGCCAGTGCCGGCGCATTCAGCATCGCATATTGGAATCGCGGCTCGTCGGCCTCGCCTGAAATAGCGGCCACAATAGCCGAGCTGTCGAGGATCATTTACGACGGCAGACCGTCGGGCCCGTAACCGACGATCTCGTCGATCGGTCGAGAGTCCTTTATCGGCATGCGGGAGACGTGCTCGAAGAACCGGCGCAGCGCGCCTTCGCGATCGACCGGACCCGTCTGTGTCACGCGCGCCAGCCGTTCCTCTACCGCGCGTTCGAGGGCCGTTTCCGCATCCTCGCCGGTGATGCGAGAGAGGCGCTGCACGAGTTCGTCGATCTTCGTAAACATGATCGTCCCGACCAAGCTAAATCCGGTTGGTAGGATATCACGCACGGCCGGTGAGGGCCATGACGTGTCCGGCCAGCTCTCGAAGCCTTCATGGGCGCAGATCGCTGCGCTCGATGTCCTCGCGCGGCTCATCGGCGTCATGACGCGCAAGGTGGGACAAAGGCCTTTGCCATGATCGCCGAAACGCCGGAAGAGAAGGCGGCGCGGGCGGCGCAGATCGCCGAGGCCCACGCCAAGCTGCAAAAGCTTATGGACTCGAAGACGCATTACATGGTCGAGCAGGTCCTGGCCGAGATGCGCGCGGCCGCGGAGCGCGGCGAATCTATCACCCAAGACGAGGCTTTCGCGCATGAAAGCGCGCCATCCGCAGTGGTATCCGGAGCTGAAGGCGGCCGCTGCCTAACCGCCTCGCGTCCTTCGACGACGCCTCCGCTGCGCTCCGGCTCCGCTCAGGATGAGGAGATTTTGTGCGCGAGCCCTTCCATCAAAAGAGCTATACAAATTTATGCTCACTCTGAGCGGAGCGCACCCGCAGGCGCGCGTCGTCGAAGGGCGCACAGACGAGGATGCAATGCGTGTTTGGCCTTGCTCCACGCACGCGGCGTTCGTCTCACATCGCCAAGGTGGACGGGTGGAAATACTCGTCCACCGTCACCGGCTTGCCGCCGTCGATATAGCCGTCCTTCCAGCATAGTTCGAGCATGCGCGTCACCGCCGCTCGGTTCTGGCGCCTGAGCCCCACCGGCATGAAATCCGCGCCGATCGCCGCGGCCTCTTCGGCGGCGGTGAGCCGATAGCTCATCGCATGCACGTTGGAATGCTCGCCAGGGGAATTGGGCGCCAGGCGCGCCGCTTCCGTGAACGCCCGCACCAGCCGCGCCGGCACCGTCGGGTCCTTGTCGACGATCTCGGTCTTGACGATGACGCAATGGATCGGCTGCGGCCAGCCGAGCACCTTGCAATATCGCGCCGCCGCTTCCTTGCGATCGTCGTAGAGCCAGCGGATTTGCGGATGCGCGGCAAGCTCGGCGAGCGGCAAGGTCGAGCGGTCGCCGGCCTCTGCGCGGTTCGCATTCTCGGCGCGCCCGAAATAGCGCGTCACTGCGTCGAGCTCGCCGGCGATCAGCATCTCGGAAAGGCGCTTCTCCTTGGGGATGATCTCGACCGAAACACCCGCGGGCGGCTTGTAGCCGAGCGGCCGGTAATGCGAGTATTCGGGGGCGCGCTCTTCGAACCAGCGGATGTCCTCGCGCCTCACGCCGTAATTCTTCTCGAAGGCGTCGCGGATCCAGGCGATCGCCGTCACCGGGTATTCCGGCACGCCGACGCGCTTGCCTCTGAGGTCTTCGGGACGATAAATGCCGGCATCGCGGCGTACCAGTGTCTCGGTGTGACAGCCGAACACCCAGGCGGGAAAGATCGGCAGCGCGGTCCAGCGCTTGCCATGCTGCTTACCCCAGAGCGTGCCGGTCAAGGACAGCTCGGCCACGTCGATGTCGTCCTTGGTGGGGATGTGCCAGAAAAGCCGGTCGGTCGGCATGCGCGAGCAATTCAGCGTGATGCCCTCGGGCTTCACGCGCCCGTCGAAGATCGGCTGAAACTTGCCCGGCTGGCTGCCGAAGACGAGGTTGAGGTTGAGCTCGGGCATTTGGCGCTGTTCCCCCGCTATTCAATCGTCGTCGCCCGGCCAAGCGAAGCGCGAGGCGGGTCCATCGTTCGATCGCGTGGTGGAAGAATGGACCCCGGCTTTCGCCGGAGCGACGAATTGATCGGAGCGGCCCTCACTCCTGACACGCCGCCATCGCATCCGCCATGACGCCCTTGAAGGCGCGCTCGATGCGCCAGGTCTCGATCGCGCCGTCGAGCACCTCCTGGCGTTTTTCCGGCGTCGTCGCGTGGCGCCGCACCACCTTCATCAACAGCTTGGCGTGCTCGACATCGGCCTTGATGTGCTCGACATTGTTCGGCTGCTCCTTCATGGGAATGCCGAGATCCGCGTTGAGCTTCATCGCGACGCGGCGCGAGAAGCTGCCGCCCTTGATCACCTCGTCCGAATTCGACAGCTCGGTCGCGGCGCAAACCGGCAGCGCCTTCAGCCACGGCCAGTCCTTGGCGATGTGAATCCAGGCATAGCAGCAGGCGACCGTGCCGGGCAGCGGCGGCGTCTTCATGAAATCCTCGGGCGTCAGCCCGACGACGGCGCCTTCGCGCATGCCGAGCGCCCAATGATTCTCGACGCCGCGCGCGTCGTCGCCCATCAGCTCCTCTTTCTCGTGATCC
>DATGLO010000698.1:0-2310 GCA_035294105.1 Allostellaceae bacterium | reverse complement strand
GTCTTGTCCGACGGCGGCGGCGACGCCGCCCTGCGCCTTGTCGCTCGCGGCACCGCTGCCGAGCGGCGCCTTCGACAGCACGATCGGACGCTCCGGCGCGAGATGGAGGGCCGTGATCAGCCCGGCGAGGCCGGCGCCGATGATGACCGGCCGGCCGCGCAGGGCGTCGAGGTCATAGGCCATCGGCGAATACTCAGACCGCGAGCATCCGCTCGACCGCCAGCCGCGCGCGCGCGGCGAGCGCCGGATCGATCGTCACCTCGTGGCGCACCTCTTCGAGCGCGGTACGGATATTGCCCAAGGTGATGCGCTTCATATGCGGGCAGAGATTGCAGGGGCGCACGAAATCGATGCCGGAATTCTGCAGCGCGATGTTGTCGCTCATCGAGCATTCGGTCATCAGCACGACCCGGCGCGGCCGGCGCTGCACGACGTAATCGTTCATCGCCGCGGTCGAGCCGGCGAAATCCGCTTCGGCGACAACATCGGGCGGGCATTCGGGATGCGCCAGCACGGTGACGCCCGGATAGCTTCGCCGCAGCTCGCGGATCTCGGCCGCGGTGAAGCGCTCATGCACCTCGCAATGGCCCTTCCAGGCAATGATCTTGACGTTCGTCTCGCGCGCGACGTTCTGCGCCAAATATTCATCGGGCAGCATGATGACTTCAGGCGCGCCCAGCGATTCCACCACCTTCTTGGCATTGCCCGAGGTGCAGCAGATGTCGCTCTCGGCCTTCACCGCCGCCGAGGTATTCACATAGGTGACGACCGGCACGCCGGGATAGCGCTGCCGCATCAAGCGCACATCCGCGGCGGTGATCGATTCGGCGAGCGAGCAGCCGGCCTTCATGTCGGGAATCAGCACCGTCTTCTCGGGATTGAGCAGCTTCGCCGTCTCGGCCATGAAATGGACGCCGGCCAGGACGATCACCGCCGCCCGCGTCTTCTGCGCCTCGCGCGCCAAGGCAAGGCTGTCGCCGGTGATATCGGCAACGCAGTGGAAAATCTCGGGCGTCTGGTAGTTATGCGCGAGCACGACGGCGTTGCGCTGCCGCTTCAAAGCGAGGATGGCGTCGATGTCGCCGGCGAAAGCGCCCCATTCCATCGGCGGAATGACGGTCTTTACGCGATCGTAGAGCAACGCAGTATCCGGCACGGTGTTCCCCTTATGCTCAAACTGAGCAATTTTGTCTCCAACATATACTGGCTCTGAGCATAAGGTCAAGGGGCGACCCGCCGGTAAACCTGCGCCGCACGCAAGGGAGCCCGGCGGCGCCGGAAACCCTTGCGGCCGGTCGCGCCGGCGGTCGAGACTAGGAAGGTTGATCTAGCGCAGGATGCGACGAATGGCGGCGAGCTTGGATCCGGTGACCCTCGAAGTGCTGCGCAACGCTTTGCCGGCGATCGCCAACGAGATGGCGGCCGATCTGCAGCGCACCTCCTACAACATGATGATCTACGAGGTGCGCGATTTCTGCACTGCCCTCGTCGATGCCGAGGGTGCCCTCCTCTGCCAGAATGTCGGCGGCGTCTCGCACTTCGTTGCCGATCTCGGCATCATCATCACCGACGGCATGAAGAAATACGGCCGCGACGGCTTCGCGCCCGAAGACGTGCTGATCATGAACCACCAGGCCGTGGCGGGGCAGCACCTCAACAACATCGTCATCTACATGCCCTATTTCTTCGAGGGCGAGCTGATCCTGTTCTCGATGGTGCGCGCGCACTGGATCGATGTCGGCGGCACCAGCACGGGTTTCGGCGCCGGCGCCGATTGCCCCGATCCCTGGGCCGAGGGGCTGCAGCTCAACCAGCTGAAGCTTTACCGCGCGGGCGTGCTCGACGAGACGCTGCATCAGGTCATCAAAGATAATATCCGCTTCCCCGAAAGCTCGATGGGCGATCTCCGCTCGCAAATCGCCGCCTGCCGCCTCGCGCTGCGCCGCGTCGACGAGCTGTTCCAGCGCTACGGCAAGGCGGTGATGCTCGAAGCCGTCGCCAAAATCTTCGATGAGACCGAAGCGAAATGCCGCAAGGTCGTCGAGGAAATCAAGGACGGCGTTTACGAAGCCTCGGCCTTCCTCGACGACAACACGCCAACCGGCGTCGAGCGCATCGGCATTCATGCGAAGGTCACGGTCGATGGCGGACATATGATCATCGACCTGTCGGGCTGCTCGAAAGAGCGGCCGCGCGGGCTCAATTCGCGCACGCTCGCGGGCGCGCGCATCGCGTATAAGGCGCTGACCCAGCCGCTCGCGCCGGTCAACGAGGGCTCGTTCCGCGCCCTCGATATCGTATTGCCGGAAG
>DATGLO010000697.1:0-9789 GCA_035294105.1 Allostellaceae bacterium | reverse complement strand
CCGGCGCGCGCATTCGCATCAATCCCGGCGCCGCGGCGCTGGTCGCGACCATGCGCAAACACGGCGCTTATACCGCCTTGGTGTCAGGCGGATTCCGCATCTACGCCGAGCGGGTGCGGCGTGAGCTAGGTTTCGACATCGCCGTCGCCAACGAGCTGATTGTCGAAGGCGGCAAGCTCGCGGGGCGTGTCAAAGAGCCGATCCTCGGCAAGGAAGCGAAGCTCGCGACCCTCACCTTGCTCGCGGTCGAGCGCAGCCTGCCCTTTACCGCGGCGGCCGCGGTCGGCGATGGCGCCAACGATCTGCCGTTGATCGAGGCGGCGGGCATGGGCGTCGCCTATCACGCCAAGCCGATCGTCGCCGCAGCCGCGCGGCTGCGCATCGATTACGGCGACCTGACGGCGCTGCTCTACGCGCAGGGCTATCGCGATGCGGAGATCGTCTTTCGCTGAGCGAGGGTTAGCTGTTGTCGATCTTGACGGCAACGAAGCGCAGGTCGCCCTGGCGGTCGACCAGCAGCAGCACGGATTTGCGGCCCGCTTTCTTCGCTTCGTCCACCTTGCTCAGGATCTGATCCGTCGTCTTCACATCGTCCTGCGCCACTTCGACGACGACGTCGCCGGCGCGCATGCCTTTGTCGGCGGAGGGTCCGCCGTTATCGACATCGGTGATCACGACGCCGCTGACATCGTTGGCGAGCCCGTACCGCTCGCGCAGCTCGGGGGTCAGATTGGCGAGCGACAGCCCTAGCGCCTTGACGGCATTGACCGGCGGCGCCGGCTTTTCCTGCTTGGGCGCGTTGGTCGCGACCTGATTGTCTTCCTTGAGCTCGCCGACCTTGACGTCGAGATCCACCTCGTTGCGCTTGCGCCAGACCATCACCTTGACGGTCTTGTCGATCGGCGTCTCGGCGACCATCAGCGGCAATTGCCGCATGTCGTCGATCGGCTTGCCGTCGAACATCAGCACGACATCGCCGGGTTGAATGCCGGCGACCTGCGCCGGCCCGCCCTCATGGACGCTGGCGATCAGCGCGCCCTTGGGCTTGTCGAGACCGAGGCTTTCGGCGATTTCGTCGGTCACGTTCTGGATATTGACGCCGAGCCAGCCGCGGCGCGGATGGCCGTATTCCTTGAGCTGATCGAGGACGGGCTTGGCGAGGTTGGAGGGAATCGCGAAGCCGATGCCGATCGAGCCGCCGGACGGCGAATAGATGGCGGTGTTGATGCCGATCACGTCGCCGTCCATGTCGAACATGGGACCGCCGGAGTTGCCGCGGTTGATAGAGGCGTCGGTCTGCAGGAAGTCGTCATAGGGTCCGGAATTGATGTCGCGGGCGCGGGCCGAGAGGATGCCGGCGGTAACGCTGCCGCCGAGGCCGAACGGGTTGCCGATCGCCAACACCCAATCGCCGACACGAATCTTGTCGCTGTCGCCGAACTTTAGCGCCGGCAGCGGCTTGTCGGATTTGATCCGCAGCAGCGCAAGGTCCATCTTGGTGTCCTGTCCCACCACCTCGGCCTTGAAGTTCGTGCCGTCCTGCAAGGTCACGGTGATCTGGTCGGCGTTGTCGATCACGTGGTGATTGGTGACGACGAGACCCGAAGGATCGATGATGAAGCCCGAGCCGAGCGAAGTCTGCTGCCGCGGCAACGCGTCTTGCGAACCCTGGTGGTTGCGGTTGAGGAAGTCCTTGAAGAACTGCTCGAAGGGCGAGCCGGGCGGGAATTGCGGAATGTCCGGCGCGCCGCGATTGCCGCCGTTGCCGCCGTTACCGCCCGGATTGCCGGGGCTGTCGGAATCATCGCCATTGTCCTGACCCGGCTTGATGGTCTGGGTGCTGGAGATGTTGACGACGGCCGGCAGGAGCTTCGCAGCGAGGTCCGCGAAACTGTCCGGCGCCGGCTTACCCCAACCGATGGTGGGGAAAGCAACGAAGACGAGGAAGGAGACAGCCAACGCGCCAAGACGGCGCGATAGGCCGCGACGGGATAGGCCATGGAATGGAAGCTGGCGGGCAACGACCCGGCTCACGGACGGACCTCCCTCGAGGGCATGATCGGGGTACCAAACGATTTTACGCGACGGGCGTGTTTCAAGCCAGAGCCCCTTCAGTGAAACCGATCAATATGGCTGAATTCCGGACGTGTCGGGCAATCGTCCGCCCCTTGTCCGATCCGAAAGTTCGCTCTAGCCGCGAATGGCCCAGACCGCCGCGACGCCGAGGAGCGCCGCCGCCAGGCCGCAAGCCCGGAGCGCGCCCACCGGCAGCAACGCGACCTGCGCGTTCATGCGCCGCATCGCGCCCGGAAGCAATGAATAGAGCATCCCCTCGATCGCGGCGGCGAGTGCCAAAGCGGTAACGAAGTCCTTCACCGCTTCTCCCCCGCTCCGGCGGCGCCGGCCGGCGGCGGCGCAACCGCGCCCGTCGGTCCGGCGAGATATTTGAAGAACTCGCTGTCCGGCGTCAGCACAAGGGTCGTGCCCTGGCCCGAAAGCGCGTCGCGATAGGCCTGCAGCGAGCGATAGAAGGCGAAGAAGTCCGGATCGGCGCTATAGGCGTCGGCGTAGATCTTGATGCTTTGCGCGTCGCCTTCGCCGCGCAGGATCTGCGACTGGCGGTTGGCGTCGGCGGTGATTTCGATGCGCTGGCGATCGGCGTCGGCGCGGATCTGCTGCGCCTGCTGCGCGCCTTGGGCGCGATACTGCGCCGCTTCGCGCTGCCGCTCGGCCTTCATCCGCGAATAGACCGCCTCTTCGTTCTCCTGCGGCAGATCCGCGCGGCGCAGCCGCACGTCGACGACGTCGATACCGTAATTCTTGCCCTCTTGATTCACCTCGTCGCGGATCTGCTTCATGATGTTGGCGCGCTGCGAGGAGACGACGGCCTGCAGCTCGACATTGCCGATGACGCGGCGCACCGAGGCGCTGATGATGTTGCTGAGCCGGGCGTCGGCGGCGTCTTCGGTGCCGACGCTTTGATAGAAGCGCAGCGGATCGATGATCTTGAAGCGGGCATAGGTATCGACAATCAGTCGCTTCTGATCGGAGGCAATCACCTCCTCCGCCGGCGGCTCGAAATCGAGGATGCGACGGTCGTAGATCACGACGTTTTGATAAGGCAGCTTCACCTGCAAGCCGGGATGGTCGATGACTTTGACCGGCTTGCCGAATTGCAGCACCAGCCCGATCTCGGTCTGCTGCACGGTGAAGAAGATCGTGTAGAGGAGGATCAGCACGACGACGGCGATGCCGCCGAGCAAGCCGAGGCTGCGCGTATTCATCGCCGGCCTCCTGCATTCGCCGGCGCGGCGTTGTTGTTCGCGGGCGCCGGCGCCGGCGTCGCCGGCGGCGTCGGCGAAATACCCGGCAGCGGCAAATAAGGCAGCACGCCCGAATTCGACGCCGCGCGATCGAGCAGCACCTTGTTGGTGTTCTTGAGCACGTCCTCCATCGTCTCGATGTAGAGACGCTTGGCGGTCACGTCTTTCGACGCGGCATAGGACTGATAGACCGACTGGAAGCGCGCGGCGTCGCCTTGCGCCTGCAGGACGACCTGCGCCTTATAGGCTTCGGCTTCCTGCTCGATGCGCGCGGCATCGCCATGGGCGCGGGGCACGACATCGTTGCGATAAGCCTCGGCCTGATTGACGAGCGTCTGCTGATCGATCTTCGCGCTTTGCACGTCCCGGAAGGCATCGATCACCGGCCCGGGCGGATCGACTTTTTGCAGCTGCACCTGGGTGATCTCGATACCGGCGCCGTAATAGTCGAGGATGCCTTGCAAGAGCGCCTGCGTATCCTGCTCGATCTTGGCGCGGCCCTCGGCCAGCGCGCTCGCGATCTCGGTATGACCGATGATCTCGCGCATCGCGCTTTCCGCCGCGGACTTCACCGTCCCGTCGGGATTGCGGATGTTGAAGACGTAATCCTGGGCATTCTTCACCACCCAGAAGACGGTGAAGTTGATATCGACGATGTTCTCGTCGCCGGTGAGCATCAGCGATTCTTCCGGCACCTCGGTGGTGCGACCGACCGCCTGATTGGTGCGATAGCCGATCTCGACGCGATTGACGCGCGTCACCGTCGGCGTCAGCGCCTCTTCGATCGGCGAGGGCAGGTGATAGTTGAGGCCCGGCGTCGCGACGCGATCGTACGCGCCCCAGCGCAGCACGATGCCTTCCTGATCGGGGTCGACGCGATAGAAACCCGAAAGTCCCCACAGCACCACAACGATCGCGATGCCGAGCACCCAGCCGCGCCTGCCGCCGAGGCCGCCGCCACCGCCGGGCAGCCATTTGCGCAGAAAGTTTTGCAGCTTGCGCAAAGAATCTTCGAAATTGGGCGGTTGGAAGCCGCCGCCGCCGCGCCCGCCCCAGGGACCGCCACCGCCGCCGCCCCATGGGCCGCCGCCACTGCCCTGATTCCAAGACATAAGCCCGATCCCTTCAGTGCTCGCTATGCACAGCGCCCGTCATCTCTTATATGTCAGCTTGTTCATCGCAGCGGAATGCGCGGGGAACGCCCCGATATAGGCGGCGACGTATAAAGTCAAGACGAGAGGATGTGCCGCATGGCCGAGGTGACGCGCGACGAAGTGCTGGCCGCGCTCGGCAAGGTTGTCGATCCCGATAAAGGCCGCGACATCGTCACGCTCGGCATGGTCTCGGGCGTGCAGCTGCGCGCCGGCCATGTCACTTTCGCGATCGAGGTCGAGCGCGAGCGCGCGCCGAAGCTCGAGGCGCTCCGCAAGGAAGCGGAGCAAGCCGTCGATGCATTGCCCGGCGTGCTGTCGGTCACGGCTGTGCTCACGGCGGAGAAGCCGCAGCCGCGCCCGACCGCGCCTTATGCTCGGCCGCAACAGCGCGCCGGCATGCAGCCGCCGCCGGAGCACGGCCGCGGCAAAGCGGCGCCGCCGCAGAAGCCGGCGGTTGCCGGCGTCAAGCACATCGTCGCCGTCGTCTCGGGCAAAGGCGGCGTCGGCAAATCGACCACCGCGGTCAATCTCGCTCTCGCGCTCGAGACGCTCGGCCTCAAGATCGGCGTGCTCGATGCCGACATCTACGGCCCCTCGATGCCGCGCATGATGGGCGTCTCGGGCAAACCCACATCGCATGACGGCAAGACGCTGGAACCGATGGAAAACCACGGCGTCAAGGTCATGTCGATGGGCTTCCTCGTCGCCGAGGACACGCCGACGATCTGGCGCGGACCGATGGTGATGAGCGCGCTCAACCAGATGCTGCGCTCGGTCAATTGGGGCGAGCTTGACGTGATGGTGGTGGACATGCCGCCCGGCACGGGCGATGCGCAGCTGACGATGGCACAGCAAGTGCCGCTCGCCGGCGCCGTCATCGTCTCGACGCCGCAAGACATCGCGCTGCAAGACGCGCGCAAGGGCCTTAACATGTTCCGCCGCGTCGACGTGCCGGTCTTGGGCTTCATCGAGAATATGAGCTACTTCCTCTGCCCTCATTGCGGCGAGCGCACCGACATCTTCAGCCATGGCGGCGCCAAGGCCGAAGCCGAGAAGCTCGGCGTCGAATTCCTCGGCGAGCTGCCGCTCGACATCGCGATCCGCGAGACCTCGGACGGCGGCAATCCGATCGTCGTTGCGCAGCCGGACAGCGCTTACGCCCAAACCTATCGCCAGATCGCGGCGCGGCTTTGGGACATTCTCGGCGGCCAGCAGCGCCAGCCGCCGAAGATCGTGGTCGAGTAAGAAGCTCTCACCCAAGTCCGGGCATGACGTCCTTGTTTTGTGGCGGCTGATAACGGCTGACAGCTACTCGATCGGCGTGCCGGTTAGGTTCGAGACCAGGTGCCATTCCTTCTTGGCGCCGTCCCAGCGTACGACGATCGCGTTGTCGATGTTGAGTCCGCGCTGCGGCGTTTTCTTGAAGTCGTAGACGCCCTCGGCGCCGATATGGCCGGTCCAATTGATCAGGAAATCGTGCAGCGCCTTGGCGTCTGCGCCGGCCGGCAGCTTGTTGAGCGCGTCGGCGACGGTGCGGATCGGCTCCCAGCCGAGATCGGTGCCGGTGTCGGGATAGACGCCGACCGCCTTCATCGACGAGAAGAACAGCTTCTGCTGCGCGATCACCTCGGGCGGCACTTTGAGCCGCGGATCGCCATCCGCCGCCCATTCGCCGACGCCGAAATAGACGCGCGACGGCAGGAACGCCGCGTAATCCTCCATCTGCTGCACCGTCATGTTGCTGCCTGAAGGCGCGGTCGGCAGGTCCATGCCCGCCTGTTTAAGCGCGCGGAACACGGTGCCGCCCGCCGCCGCCGTCGCCCAGGAGATGATCGCGTCGGGATTGCCGGCGCGCAGCTTCTCGATCTGTGCCGCGACGCTGACATCGCCGGGCGCGAAATGCTCGTCGGCGACGAGCGTCATGTCTTTGAAGGCCGGCTCCTTCACCAGCTCGGTCACGCTTTTCTCGGCATCCTGGCCCGAGGCGTCGGTCGTCGTGATGAGGCCGATGCGCTTCCAGCCCTTGCCCTGGAAATAGGTCATGAGCGCGCGCTGCTGATCGTGGCTGTCGATCTGGGAGGTGAATTCGTAGCCGCCGGGCTCGGTGCGAACCGAGGGCGAGAAGCACCACAGCACCGGTCCCGCGTCTTTGACGAGCGGCGCCTGCGCGTTGCAGAGCTGCGAGACCGTCGAGCCGAGGATCACCGCGGGGTGATCGGCGATCACCGCCGTGGTCAACTGCACCGCGACTTGCGGGCTCGACTGATCGTCATGAAAAACGGGTTTGAGCTGCTTGCCGTGGATGCCGCCGTTCTGGTTGATGACCTTCGCCGCGACGCCGATCGCCTGCTGCTCGGCCTTGCCGAGGAACGCGCCGCCGCCGGTCAGCGGGATGATCACGTTCATGTCGTAGCTAGTGTCCGCGGCGAGCGTCGGCGAAGCGGCAAGCGCGCCGCAAGCGGCCATCAAAGCGAGCGCGGCGACGCGCGATGTGCTGTGCATTTTCAACTTCCTCCCTGGCGCGATCCTTCAGGCCATCGCGCTTACCGCATTATAGCAGCGCGGGATCAGGAGAGCAGCGCTTCGATTTCCTTCGCCGCATTCGCCACGCCATCCACGCCGGCGAGCATCGCCGCGCGTCGTCCGGCTTTCTCGCGATAGGATGGCGTCGCTGCAGATCGTGCCGTTCTAGGAGAAAAATATGCGTTGGGATTGCTATTTGAGGCAGGGAACCGTTTTCCTACCGACGGTCGGGAAAGTCGATAAGAACGTTTATTTTCATGTCGAACCTGTCGTGGTCGTTCCTGTGTCGAATACGGGCGCGTTGCGAACAGCGCTACGGGAAACGATCAAACGCGGAAATCCGGCCGTGGAATACGACCGTTTGGCACCGCCGATCCTAGCGAAATATGCTGGCGTGAAATCCTGGAATACGTTTGCACGAAAAGCATCTGTCTGGGTCATGGACGAGACGAACGGCACTCTTCGCATCGAAGCCAATCTGCGTGGCAGCAACGGAGCGTTTACGGTCGATAAAAGCGGGATCAAGACGTTACCAGCGGGCTCAACGATCGACGATTTGATCGACCGCATGATCGCGATCTTGCAGAAGGCCGCCGCCAGCGAGCCGGCAAAATCGAAATAACTATCCGCTCCGCCCCAGCACCTGCATCAGTTCGGTCCATTCGCGCTTCGACATGCCACTCGAGACTTGATCGACGCTTTCGCCGGCGATCATCTTCTTGACGACGGCGAGCGCGTTCGCGGAAAGCTGTACGCCGCCGAGGCGGTATTGGCGGAAGGCTTCGGCGACGAGCGGCACCCAGCGCTCGAGCGTCCCGATCATCGCCTCGGCATAGACGCGGATCTCGTATTGCGCATGCGCGTCGGCGCGCAAGGAAAGGAAATGCAACAGATTGTGCAGGTCGGTCTTCCAATACCATTGCGTATAAAAATTGAGCGAGAGGTTCATGCGCGCGAGTTCCCGCGCCAGCCCTGACCGGGCTGGGTCAAGCGCCGATCCGCTCTCGTCCTCGTTCAGCATCCAGGCGTAGTCGCGATAAGAGCGCGCCGCATCCTCGCGCAAGAGATCGAGCACGCGCGCCGCCTCGTCCGGCGGCAGCGCATCGCCGCGGCCCTGCCGGTTGCTGGTCGATTGCACGGCGAGATGCTCGGGCGCCGGCAGGTAGAACTCGTTGTCGAGGATCGAATAGCGGGCCGAATATTCGTTCACATTGGCGGTACGATGGCGAATCCATTGCCGCGCCACGAAGATCGGCAGCTTCACGTGGTATTTGATCTCGCACATCTCGAACGGCGTCGTGTGGCGATGCCGCATCAGATATTGGATGAGGCCGCGATCCTCGTTGACGCGCTTGGTGCCGCGGCCATAGGAGACGCGCGCCGCCTGCACCACCGCCGCGTCGTCGCCCATATAGTCGACGACGCGGACGAAGCCGTGATCCAAGACCGGCAGCGGCGTGTAGAGAATCTCCTCGAGCGCGGGCACGGTGGCGCGGCGGGTTGGCGCGCTAGCGCCGCGCGCGGCGTCGATTTCGGCTTTTTCGCTGTCTTTGATCGGCATGAGGGCAATCTACCGCCTGTCGCCCTCGCCGCAAGCTCGACTCGACGAGCGCCCTCTATTTCATCGACGTCATGCCCGGACTTGTTCCGGGCATCCACGTGTTAAGGCAAGAAAATCGTGGATGGCCGGGACACACGCCCGGCCATGACGAAAATAAAACCTGCGCCTTACGGCACCGTCGCCTTGTTCACGACCGGGCCGGTGATCGCGAGATAGCGCTGGCGAATCTGCGTTATGCGCGAGCCGTCGCCTTCGAAGCCGCGATAGTCGTTGGCGAAGCGCTTGCTGGTCAGCGGCGGCATGCCGGCCGGCGGCGGCACGTCGCGGCGCGGCGAATAGAGCAGCGGGTTCTTGCCCTGGATTTCCTTGCTGAGCTGCCACTGCAGATAAAGCTTCGCTGCGTTGGGATGCGGCGCGTCTTTGAGGATAGCGCCGGCGGTGTAGAACACCACCGTCTGATCCTTCGGCGACATCGCGATCTTCAGGTTGCCGTTGGGCCCGGGCCCGTTGGTCTGCGAGCCGTTGGTAATGTCGAAGCTCAACGAGTCCGCGCCCGAGCGCACGCGCGCGGTGACGTCGCGATGGCCTTGGATGAAGTGCCCGCCGTTCGCGAGGTATTTCGTCAGCCACGCGGTGCCGTATTTCTTCTCGATGAGATAGAAATTGTAGAGCGTCGCATCGTCGTCCGCGGGATAGGCGGTGACCATCTGGCCTTTGAATTGCGGCTTCAAAAAGTCGAGCGCCGATTGCGGCACGTCGGCCGCGGCCACCTTGTCGGGGTTGTAGCCGTAGAACAACGGATTGGCGTTGGTCGCGACCCAAGACCCGTCCGTCGCTTTCATGTTGTCGTAAACCTCGGCGAAGCCCTCGGGCTTCCAGCGCAAAAGCGCACCTTCGTGGTCCCAGCGCCAATAATCCTCGATGGTCTGGAACTGGATGTAGTCGGCGGTGACGTGCTTATCCGCGATCTGCTTGTCGATCTCGTTGTCGAGCACGTTGCTGAAATCGCCATGCGCCGTCACCTTGATGCCGGGAAAGCGCTTCATGAACGCGTCGGCCGCGGCCTGCGTCCCCGCCTTGCCACCGCCGCCATAAATCTCGAGCGCGCCTTCCTGCTTCGCCTTGGCGTAAAGCTGATCGAGCGTTTCGGCGCGCGCCGCCGTCGCAAGGATGAGCGTCGAAAAGATCGACAGGCCGATCGCCTTCAGATGCCGGTTCATGTTTCCCC
>DATGLO010000696.1:0-7062 GCA_035294105.1 Allostellaceae bacterium | reverse complement strand
AGGGGCGGCAGCCGCTGCACGGCTGCCGTCCTGCCGCCCTCCGCCCCGCGCTCGATTCCGCACATTTTGCTTTTTGCTCCGGGGTCGTTTCATCGCCTCGTGGAAGGCGGCAACGGTCCGCCTTCACCGATTGACAACGGGCGTGGCGGCGATTGCGCTTTTTGCCTTTCGGAGCGTGCATCGGAATCGACGAATACATCCTTGCCGGCAGAATCCTCGGAAATGGCTTTGCGGTTGCGGCCGGACTGATACTTGCCGGCGCTGGCTTCCTCGCCTGGTATGCGGTCGAACTGGTCCGCCGGCGCGACTCTGCAGCCCGTCACGAGGGAGAGCAGGTCATGCAACGACCCTCAAAGCGACCGGAACCCAGACTCTCGCGATCATCTGTCCGATAGCGGCGGCCCTCGCGCCGGCCTTTCTGGGCTTCCCGATGGCGGCACGGGGTCCGGTGCGACGGATCGGCTAGAGCTTCCGGCCTTGTGCAAAGACCGAAGACATTCGTTCTAATCCAATTGTTGCGGGGCTTGGCCGCGGTCGAACATGCCGTATTGGCGCTCGATCTCGGCGACCGAGATGCGGTAATCGGCGAAAATCTGGCCGCGGCCGGAAAGCTGGGCGAGGTGGTGCCGGTTGTGCTCGCGCCAGCGCTTGACCGACTCTTCGTCGCGCCAATAGGAAATCGAGACCAGCCGGCCCGGCCGCGCCACGCTCCGGAAGCGCTCGACCGAGATGAAGCCGTCGATCTTCTCGACTTCGGGCCGGAGACTGGCGGCAAGATCGAGATATTCCTGCTCGCGACCCTCCTTGGGCTCAACCTCGAAAACGACGACGAACATCGCATCACTCTCCTCGCACGTGTGTACAACTTATCACGCGCGCCAATTTCCCGCTTCTGCCGATTTGCTGCCCCTAGAAAGCCGCAATGTGTTGGTTGCCTGATAGTTGGAGATATCGTTCTGCACGTTCAATCGAGCGCAGCCATGAGCGACCGCTTCGCCACCATCCTGATCTTCGCCCTCATCGGAAGCGCGTGCTGGATCATCGCCGCCCTGCCGCACCTCACCGCCTATTCGGCGGCGGTAACCTGGGCCGCCAAGCTCGTCGGCTGACGGGCGCCAAGCTACCGCACTAGTTAGGCGGCGGTCGCGCGAACGGGATCGGCTAAGCCGCGTGGCTCGAGGCGCGATCGGTCAAGAGAGCATAGATAGCGTCGGCGCTTTCGGTGCCGCGCAGCTTCGCGCAGACAGCGCGATTGCGTAAGAGGCGCGAAATGCGCGCCAGCGCTTTCAGGTGATCGGCGCCGGCCGCGGCGGGCGTCAGCAGCAGGAAAATCAGATCGACGGGCTGGCTGTCGATGGCGTCGAAGTCGAGCGGCTTCTCCAACCGCGCGAAGATCGTTGTCGGCCGCGCGAGCCCGGCGATGCGGCCGTGCGGCACCGCGGTGCCGTTGCCGATACCGGTGCTGCCCAGCTGCTCGCGCTCCCACAGCGCTTCGAAAATCTTAAACTCGTCCTGACCCGTCAGCGCGGCCGCGCGCTTGGCCAACTCCTGCAGCGCTTGGCGCTTGCTGGTGACGCGGAAATTCGAGATCACGCCGGAGGGGTCGAGGAGATCGGTGATTTCCATCACGATTCCCATGCCATCACGCGCGCAGGAACCTAGGAACGTCAGGCGCCCAAGTCAAGAAAGCCCAGCGTCGAATCGGCGCGTCGAATCGGCTTAAAGCTGCAGCGCCCGCTCGCGCCGCCGCTGTACCGAGGAGGGGATATTCATCGCCTCGCGGTACTTCGCGACGGTGCGCCGCGCGATATCGACGCCTTCCTTCATAAGGATGTCCACGATCCGGTCGTCGGACAGGACGTCGTTCGCTTCGGCATCGATCAGCGATTTGATACGGAACCGAACCGCCTCGGCCGAAAGCGCATCGCCGCCGCTCGCCGCCGCGATCGCCGAGGTGAAGAAATATTTCAGCTCGAAGATGCCGCGCGGCGTCAGCATGTATTTGTTGGTGGTGGCGCGGCTCACGGTGCTTTCGTGCATGCCGATCGCTTGGGCGATATCGCGCAGCACCAAGGGCTTCAGGTGCTGCACGCCGTGGCGCAGGAACGCGTCCTGCTGGCGGATGATCTCGCGCGACACTTTGAGGATCGTCGTCGCGCGCTGATGAAGCGCCTTCACCAGCCAGTTCGCCGACTGATATTTCTCGGCGAGATACTCCTTCGCCGCCTTGTTGCGCGTCGAAGCGTTGACCTCGGCGTAATAGCGCGTGTTGATGAGGACGCGCGGCAGGCTGTCGCTGTTGAGCTCGACGGTCCAGCCGTCGCCTTGCGCGCGCACGAAGACATCGGGCACGACCGGCTGCGCGATTGCGCCGTCGAATTGCAGCCCGGGCTTGGGATCGAGGGCGCGGATCTCCGAAGCCATTTCGGCCAAATCCGCGGCATCGACGCGGCAAACGCGCAAGAGCTGCGGAATGTCGCGGCAGGCAAGCAGCGACAGATTCTCGACGAGCGCCTGCATCGCGGGATCGTAGCGGTCGCGCTCTCTCAACTGGATCGCGAGGCACTCGGCAAGGTCGCGCGCGAATACGCCTGTCGGCTCGAAACGCTGGAGTTGCTTCAGCACGCCTTCGACGTGCGCGAGCTCGCAGCCCATCGTCGCGGCGACGCTGTCGAGCGTGACGGTGAGGTATCCGGCCTCATCGATTTGGTCGACCATATAGGCGCCGATCACGCGGTCGATCGGGTCTTTGATTTCTTCGGCGAGTTGCGCAAGGAGGTGCTCGCGCAGGGTGACGGGGCGCGCAAGCGTCTGGTCGATGCCCGGAAGGTCGTCGCCGTCGGACCGCACGCCGCGCAAGCGCCAGGCATCGGGATCCCCGGCATAATCGAGATTGCCTTCACCGTCGTTGCCGGCGACCTCATGCCAAGCCTCGACGGCTTCCTCATGGGTCGCTTCGCCTGGAGCCGAGGCTTCGGGTGCCGGCGCCTCGGCCGGCGGCGCCTCGGCGCCGTCAGGGGCGCTGTCGTCGCGCTCGAGCAGGGGGTTTTGCTCGACCTCGCCCTCGACATAGGCCGAAAGCTCGATATTCGACAATTGCAGCAGCTTGATCGCCTGCTGCAATTGCGGCGTCATGACCAGAGCCTGGCCTTGCCGAAGATCGAGTCTTTGAACGAGAGCCATGGTTGCGCTTATAGGGCGACGGCGAAGAACGCTGCAAACTTCGTACCAAGTCCCTTATTTTCCGTTAAGCATGTCAACGGAAATCCCGCGATTGCTCAAAAAATGATCGGGAAAACGCCCTTTATTCAAGGGACTAAGGTTTAGAGGCTAAACCGCTCGCCGAGATAGACCCGGCGCACATTGGGGTCGTTGACGATGGCGCTCGGCTCGCCGTCCATGAGGACCTGGCCCTCATGGAGGATATAGGCCCGGTCGACGATGCCGAGCGTCTCGCGCACATTGTGGTCGGTGATCAGCACGCCGATGCCGCGGTCCTTGAGATGGGCGACAAGATCGCGGATATCGCTGACGGCGATCGGGTCGATGCCGGCCAGCGGCTCATCCAAAAGGATGAAATGCGGCTGGGTGGCGAGCGCCCGGGCGATCTCGACGCGCCGCCGCTCGCCGCCCGACAGGGCCATGGCGGGGGCCCGGCGCAGATGGCTGATCGAGAATTCGGCGAGCAGGTCGTCGATCGCGGCTTCGCGCAGCTCCGGCACCGGTTCCGACACTTCGAGCACCGCACGGAGGTTCTGCTCGACCGAAAGGCCGCGGAAAATCGAAGCCTCCTGCGGCAAATAGCCGATGCCCAAGCGAGCACGCCGATACATCGGCAGATCCGTGATGTCCTCGCCGTCGAGCGTAATGCGGCCGATATCGGCGCGGATCAGGCCGGTGATGATGTAGAAGCAGGTGGTCTTGCCGGCGCCGTTCGGGCCGAGCAGCCCGACCGCCTCGCCGCGCTGCACGGAAACGTTCACCTCGCGCAGCACCGGTCGCTTCTTGAAGCTTTTGCCGAGGTTATACGCCGCGAGGCCGGTATTGCTCGCGACCAGCCGCGGCCCGCTCTTGGGCCCGGCTTGGCCATGCGTCGCTTGGGTTGTCGAAGGACGCGGCGCGTTCATGCGCGGCTCATGAGACGGCATGGCGGCGGCCTAGGGCTTTGCGCTCGGCGCCGCGTTGCCCGCGGGCGTTGCGCCGCCGGACTGGGCCGGCGCCGGTTTGCCGGCGCCGCGCATGGCATCTTCGTCTTGCTGGCGTGGGATCAGCAGGCCGGAGACGCGCGGCGGCGCGCCGGCCAGCCGCGCCGAAGGCGGCGCCGCCAGCAAGCGCGCGACATTCGTATTGGTGTCGACCACCGCATATTGACCGCGCAGCTCGTTTTCCCCCCGCGTTAGCGTCACGTGGCCGCTGAGCGTCGCTATACCCGTATCGAGATTATACACGCCGCTGTCGCCGCGCGCGATCTGATCTTGCGAGATGAGCAGCACGTGGCCTTGCGCATCGACTTTGCTGATCTTCGAGGGCTGGTTGGCCGGCTTCGTGACCTCGGCAGTCAGTACATCGGCGCGAATCGATTTCTGCTCGGGTCCCTGGCGTACCGCCACCGCGTCGCCGCGGGCCACGCCGATCTGCTTTTGATCATACCATTCGAGGCTGTCGCGCGCCGTGACGACGTCTTGCGGCGTAACGATCTTCAAATTCTTGCCGGTCACGACCAGCACCGACTGGTCGACATCGTAGACCGCGTGATCGCCATAGGCGGTCTGCGTCGGCGTCGCAAAGACGACATGGCCGTCGGCCTCGATGCGATAAACCTGGGTGGACCCGTTGTCGAACGGGCTCTGCGCATCGGCAGGCTGGTTGTTGCGCAGGGCCGGCGCGGCGGCGGTGCTCGCGGCGGGCTGGGGCGCGTCGCGGTAATAGGCATAGAGGGTGTCGGCGGTGACCGAATTGTCGCCGCGCGTCGCCTTGGCGTTGCCGCGCGCGATATAGACCTTGTTATTCTGTTGCCACTCGATGCCGTTATCGGCCTGGATATTGACCGGCTTGTTGCTGTTATCGCCGCCCGCAAGCCCCAGCGCGTTGGTCTGCGCCTGCGCGAGCGGATCGGCCGGGGCGGCGGCAAGCATCAGGGCAATGGCCAGCAGCGCGGCGGCGTATCGTGGAGTGAATTTGACGTTCGCTCCCCGCCTGGCCGCTCGGACCACGCGCCTCATTCCGCTTCCTTCGCCCGCGGCAGCAAGGTGAGGTTGGTTTTGCCCGTGAATTCGATGATCTCGCCGTGCTGATACATGGCGAAACCTTGCGCGGTGACGTGGCCGAAAGGACCTTGCCCGGTTACGGGCTCGGTACCCGTTGCCGCGCCATTGGCGACGTCGAGCCGCGCGCTGTCGGTGTGAAATTCGTTGCCGCGATCCTGATAAAGCTCGACGTCGCCGTAGAGGTCGAGCAGTTGCGGCTGCGGCCGATAGGTTCCGGTGTAGCCGGTGATCTCGACCCAATTGCCGCTGTTCGTCGTCATGTCGGCGCGCGGCGCATCGAGCGAAACGAGATCGTCGCTTTGCGATTTCTGCGTCGCGTCCGAGGCGGTCAGCACATAGGGCCGGTTGTCCTTATCGATGCCCGTATAGCGCGGCGCGACGATACGCAAATTGCGCGCTTGGCTGAGATCGATTCGCGGCACGGAAAAATGCAGCCGGTCGATCAGCTCCTTGATCTCGGGCCAGGTGCCGACCAGCAGCAGCAGGGTGACAGCGAGCGCCGGCAGGATCCAGCGCGTGCGCTGCACGAAGCGGCTGTGGCTGCGCGTGTCGCCGAAGCGCAAATGGCGGCGCAGCGACACGCGCAACGCGATCGTCGGGTCCATCTGACGGCTCATGCGATACCGGCCCGCAAGCAGTCGTGAATATGCACGATGCCCAGCGGCCGGCGCTCGGCATCGATGGCGAAGAGGCTGGTGATCTTGTGCTGGTTCATGAGGCCGAGCGCTTCGACGGCGAGCGCTTGCGGACGAACCGTCTTGGGTTGCCGGTTCATCACCGTGTCGACGCTCGCGCGTAAAAGCGCGTCGCCCATATGGCGGCGCAGATCGCCGTCGGTGACGATGCCGATCAGGCGGCTGCTGGCATCGGTAACGCCGACACAACCGAAGCTCTTGGCGCTCATCTCGATGATGGCATCGGCCATCGCCGTACCCAGCGCGACCAGCGGCATCGCCGCGCCGGCATGCATGATGTCGGTGACGGTGAGCAATTGCCGGCCGAGATCGCCGCCGGGGTGAAGGCGCTGGAAATCGGCGACGGTGAAGCCCTTGCGCTCGAGCATCGCGATCGCCAGCGCATCGCCGAGCGCCAGCATCATGGTGGTCGAGGTGGTGGGGGCGAGGCCCATCGGGCAGGCCTCCTCGCTCGCCGGCAAGACGAGAGCGATATCGGCGGCCTCGCAAAGGGCGCTGCCGTCGCGTCGCGTCATCGCGACGAGCGGGATGCGCAGCCGCCGCGTATAGGCCAGCACGGCGCCAAGCTCCGCCGTATCGCCGGAATTGGAGAGCGCCAGGACCGCGTCACCCGGCGCGATCATGCCGAGATCGCCATGGCTCGCCTCGGCGGGATGGACGAACTGCGCCGGCGTGCCGGTCGAGGCGAAAGTCGCGGCGATCTTGCCGGCGACGTGGCCGCTTTTGCCCATGCCCGTGACGGTGACGCGGCCTTTGGTGGCCGATAGGAGATCGACAGCGTCGGAAAACCGGCCGCTCAACTCCTCGACAAGCGCCGTCAGACCCGCGATTTCGGTCCGAAGGACCCGGCGGGCCACAGCGAGCGTGGTATCAGTAGCGTCTTTGGGCATGCCCCGGCGATGCGCGCCTATCGTTGCTGCGGTTTCAGGGCTGCCGAAGCACCACCCCTCCGAAACGGCGTTTTGCCTAACTTATAGGCCCGACTATGCCGCCATCTCCCTTGGCCGGTCAACGCGAAGGCTTCACAGCGGCTATACTGCAGTGCAACATAGCCTGTCCAAACCGCCGAATCCAGGCCCTAACCGGCCTTCAATGCTCGA